>JAEUMA010000369.1 GCA_016793565.1 Rhizobiaceae bacterium | reverse complement strand
CTGGGCGGCAGTTCGACCGCGCTTGCGCAGGAAATCCAGAACCGGCTGTTCCGCTACGGCGTGGTCGTCGCCGCCCACTCCGACCCCTACGTGATGAAGATGACGGCCTCGACGCTCAAGCCGAACGACGTGGTGATCGCGATCTCCGGCACCGGCCGCACGCGCGAGGTCGTGGAGGCGGTGGCGCTTGCCAGGCACTATCGGGCGAGAGCGATCGCCATTACCGCGCCCGACACCGACCTGACGGCGGTGGCCGACCTCTCGCTTACCGTGGACGTGCCGGAGTTTCCCGATCCGCTGAAGCCGACCGCCTCGCGCTATGCGTTCCTGGCCATCATCGACCTGCTTTCGACGGCCGTCGGCTATCGGCTGGACCCCGAGGCGCGGGAAACGTTGCGGCGGATCAAGTTCACGGTCATCAACCACCGCAAGGGCAAGGTGCTCGAACCGCTCGGCGACTGACCTCGGCGGCCACGCGCAGATGGAGAATTCTGGAATGCTTGATCGTCCCCCGGCAGCTTTGGCGACGGCCTGGCTCGAGGAGCTGAGCGCCGCCCTCGATCGCAGCGACATCAATGCGGCGATCGCTCTGTTCGCGGACAATTGCTACTGGCGCGACCTCGTCGCCTTCACCTGGAACGTCAAGACCATGGAGGGTAAGCCGGCGATCGCCGCAATGCTGGCCGCGACGCTGCCTTCGATCAAGCCACGCGACTGGCAGGTCACCGAGGCGTCCGGACTGCCGCCGCAGCCCGGGCAGGCCTGGTTCACTTTCCGGACCGCGCTAGGCGCGGGCACCGGCATTCTGACGCTCGAAAACGGCAAATGCCGCACGATCCTCACCACGCTCCAGTCGCTGGATGGTTTCGAGGAACCGTCCGGCTTCCGCAGGCCGATGGGCGTGCGCCACGGGGCGGACCGCAACCGCCGCACCTGGACTGAAATGCGCGCTACCGAGGACGCCGCATACCGGGACGGGAAATCGCCCTACTGCCTGATCATCGGCGGCGGCCAGGGCGGCATCATGCTCGGCGCGCGCCTGAAGCAGCTCGGCGTGCCGACGATCATCGTCGAGAAGAACGCCAAGGCCGGCGACTCCTGGCGCAACCGCTACCGGTCGCTCGTTCTGCACGACCCGGTCTGGTACGATCACCTGCCCTACATCCCCTTCCCCGCCAACTGGCCGGTCTTCACGCCCAAGGACAAGATGGGCGACTGGCTGGAAATGTACGTCAAGGCGATGGAGCTGACCTACTGGGGCAATACCGAATGCGTATCGGCCCGTTTCGACGAGAAGGAAGGACGCTGGGCGGTCGAACTGCGGCGCGACGGCAAGCCGATGACGCTCCGGCCTGCCCAGCTCGTCTTTGCAACTGGCGCTTACGGTCCACCAAAGTTTCTGCGGCTTGCCGGCGCCTCCGATTTTCATGGCGAGGTCATCCATTCCAGCCAGTATTCGGACGGGTCGAAATATCGCGGCAAGAAGGTGGCGGTCATCGGCGCGGCGAGTTCGGGCCACGACGTGGCAGTCGACCTGTGGGAGGCCGGCGCCGACGTCACCATGATCCAGCGTTCGCCGACGACGGTCGTCCGCTCAGAAACGCTGATGGACATGGCCTTCGATATCTATTCGGAGCAGGCCGTGGCCGACGGCATCGACGTCGACAAGGCGGACATGATCGCCGCCGCGACGCCCTTTGCGCTGCAACCGCCCAAGCAGAAGGCGCTTTACGATCGCATTCGCGCCCGTGACGCAGGCTTCTACGAAAAGCTCGCAGCGACAGGCTTCCTACTGGACTTCGGGCCGGACGAGACTGGGCTGATGATGAAGGCCTACCGGACGGGATCGGGCTACTATGTCGACGTCGGCGCTTCGCAATTGATCATCGACGGCGAGATCAAGGTGAAGTCCGGCGCGGAGATCGAGCGCCTGACGCCGACCGGCATCCGCTTCTCCGACGGCAGCGAGATCGCGGCCGACGCCGTCATCCAGTCGACGGGCTTCCAGTCCATGCACGAGGTGGTGGCGAAGATCGTATCCCGCGAGGTCGGCGATGCCATCGGCACCTGCTGGGGGCTGGGCTCCGGCACCCGCCACGACCCGGGGCCGTGGCATGGCGAATTGCGCAACATGTACAAGCCCGTGGCGCAGCCCAACCTCTGGTTCCAGGGCGGCAACCTTGCGTTGTCGCGCTTCTTCTCGAAGTTTGTGGCCTTGCAGATCAAGGCTCGGATGGAAGGTCTTCCGACGCCCGTCTACGACACGCCGCTGCCGGCTGCGTAACCCGGGGGAGCGCGCGACGCCTCTAAGAGCATCTACGCGGCCTGTAGCCGTCCCGACTCAGGGGCGGATGAGATGCGCCACGCCCAGCACGACGGCAACGGTGGCGATCAGAACCACCCAGCTCATGGCTACCGACAGTTCCCGTCTTTGCTCGCTCATACCGTGGGTCTCCGTCCAACCTGTCAGCGCACCGTTCTATACACTGCCGACGGCAGGTTTGAAGCCGGATTGTGACGGAGTTCGCAATCGCCTTCCCACAGTGCGCGGCGGCCCCGTCGACAGACGCGGCGGCAAGCCTCAGGCGAGAGGTCCGTCGTATCGTGCGGCAACGGCCACGCAGCAATTGCCGACGACCACCCTGCCCGGCTGTCGGCGGCCATAGACGATGCCATCGGCTGCGTAATGCAGCGTCTCCGGTTCACGCCGAGGATCGGCCAGATTGTGGATCCGTCCCGCCGGCTGCCCGGCGCGAACTTCCGAACCCAAGGCATGGAACGGCTCGAACACCCCGTCAGTCGCGGCGAGCACGTAGCCGTCATGCCCCGGAATGCGCAAAATGTTCTCGGCCCTCGCGGTGATCGGCCCTGAGGTCGGCGCCAGCACGCCCCAATGCGCGAGCAGATTGCGCACGCCGCGCCGGCAGACACCGAGCGCATCCAGCGACACGGTTCCGCCGCCGCCCATTTCGGTTCCGACCGTCACCAGGCCGGCCCGAACAGCCGTCGCGGTGGAGGTGCGGGGCTCGCCGAGATTGTCGATCACCACGGTCAGCGGCGCGTCGAAGGCCAGCACCGCCTCGACATTGCGTCGTCTCAAGTCTGGATTTTGCGCCGGCTCGATGATGGCGCTGGGCAGGATGCTGAGCGAGGAGCCACCGGAGTGCAGGTCCACATAGGCGTCGCCCAGCGGCATGATTACGCTGCTGACATAGGCCGAGATCTGCTGGGTGATGCTGCCGTGGGGGTCGCCTGGAAATGTGCGGTTGAGATTGAGCCCGTCGACCGGCGAGGTCCGTCGTCCGGCCAGCACCGCGGAGATATTGACCGCCGGCAGGAAGATGATACGCCCGCTCACCGTACCCGGGTCGAGGTCGCGGATCAGCTCGCCGAGCGTGATCGGCCCTTCGTACTCGTCGCCGTGGTTGCCCGCCTGCAGAATGACGGTCGGCCCCGACCCGTTTCTGATCACGGCAAGCGGAATGCGGGTCGCCCCCCAGGCATCCTCGTGCGGCGAATGCGGTATGTCGAGGAATCCGACCTGCTTGCCATTGCGGTCGAAGTCGATGGTGGTGCGGGCTGTGGACATGCGAAATCGCTATCTTTTCAGGCGGAAATGCGGGGAAAGCGGCGGGACCGTGGGGAACCCCGCCGCCGAGATGTGTCAGATGCTGGGGAAATTGGCCGGCAGCGGCGTCCCGATCCACTTTTCGGAGAGAGCCGAAAGAGAGCCGTCGAGCAGGCCGATATGGATGAACGTGTCCAGCCAGCGCAGCAGTTCCGGATTGCCCTGCTGGATGCCGATGTAGCAGGGCGAGAACTGGAGGATGAACTTCGGCTTGAGCTGGAGCTTCGCATCCTTGTCCATCATGTCCTTGGCGACGACGTCGGCGGTCGCGAGAAGCTGGGCCTGGCCGGACGTGAAGGCGGCCGCCGCGGTGGCGTCGTCGTCGAAGCGCATGATCTTGGCGTTGGGCGCGGCCTTGGTCAGTTCGAGATCCTGCGTCGTGCCCTTGGCGACGGCAATCGTCTGGTCGGTGAGATCAGCCGGGGAGGATACGGCGATGCTGTCCGGGCCGAAAACGCCGATCGACAGCGCGGCATAAGGCGATGTGAAGGCGATCTGCAGCGCGCGCTCCGGCGTCGCGCCCATGGCGGCGATTACGATGTCCAGGCGGTCGGTCGCCAGATAGGGGATGCGGTTGGCGCCGGTGATCTGCTGCAGCTCCAGCGTGACGCCCAGCGCCTCGGCGATCTTGTTGGCCATGTCGACATCGAGGCCGACCGGCTTGTTCTCGGCATCGACCGAGCCGAACGGCGGCACGTCGACCGGCACGCCGATGCGCACCTTGCCGGCGGAGATGATCTGCTGCAGGTCGGCGGCCTTGGCGGCAACCGTCGACGCCGTGCCAGCCAGAAACACGGCGAGCACGAAACTGGAAAGTCGCTTCAACATTGTGGTTCCCCTTTTTGACATGATGCAAGTCGTCCCTGTCAGTGGAGGACCGCGCTCAGGAACGCCCCGAGCTCGGTCGTACGCGGCGCGGCCAGCGTCTCGCGCGCGGGACCGTCCTCATGGACGCGGCCCTCGTGCATGAAGATCACCCGGTCGGCGACGTTCTTTGCGAAGTTCATCTCGTGCGTGACGAGCATCATGGTCATGCCCTCACGCGCGACTTCCTCCAGCACCCGCAGCACCTCCCCCACCAGTTCGGGGTCGAGCGCGGAGGTAATCTCGTCGAACAGCATCAGCGCGGGCTGCATCGCCAGCGAGCGCGCGATGGCGACACGTTGCTGCTGGCCGCCGGAAAGCTCGTCAGGATAGGCCTGCAGCTTGTCGGCGAGGCCGACCTTGGTCACCACCTGCTCGGCCACCCGCCGCGCCGCCGCCTGGTCCATGCGGCGCACCAGCTTGAGGGCCAGCGTGACGTTGCGCTCGACGCTGAGGTGCGGAAACAGGTTGTAGGACTGGAAGACCATGCCCGCGCGCTGGCGCAGAAGGTTGAGATCGGCGCCCGGCGCGGTGACGTCGATGCCGTCCACCACGATCTTGCCGGACTGGACCGTCTCCAGCGCGTTGATGCAGCGCAGGAGCGTCGATTTTCCGGACCCCGAGCGGCCGATGACGGCGACGATCTCGCCTTTCTCCAGCGACAGCGAGACGCCCTTGAGCACTTCGACCGACCCGAAGGACTTGCGCACGTCGCGCATCTCAACGAGCGGCATGAAGCCCCCTTTCCAGCCGGCGGCTGAGCTGCGAGAGGGAAAAGCAGATCGCGAAATAGATGACCGCGGCGGTCAGGTAGACCGGCAAGGGCGCGAAGGTCGCGCCTGTGATGATCTGGCTCGCCCTCGTCAGCTCCACGAAGCCGATCAGCGCCGTCAGCGACGTGTTCTTCACCAGCTGCACCAGGAAGCCGACGGTAGGTGGCACGCTGATGCGCACCGCCTGGGGCAGGATCACGTAGAACAGGCGCTGCGGATAGGTCAGGCCGAGCGCGGCACCCGCTTCCCACTGGCGCGGTGACACCGATTGCAGGCTGCCGCGCCAGATCTCGCCGAAGAAGGCCGACGCGTAGATCGACAGCGACAGTGCCGCCGCCGTCCACGCCTCCACCGAGAGGCCGAACAGCGGCAGGCCGAAGAAGAAGACGAACAGCTGGCCGAGCAGCGGCGTGCCCTGGATCAGGTTGACGTAGCCGATGGCCAGCCAGTTCACCGGGCGCAAGGGAATGATGCGCAGGACCGCCACCAGAAGGCCGAGCAGGCCGCCGCCGACCATCGCCGTCAGCGCCAGCAGCACGGTCCAGCGGGCCGCGGCGATGAGGTAGACGACGTCTGCCGGCGAGAATTCGCGGATCATCGGCGCGGCCGCCTGACGAACACTGCCCAATACACGCCCGAGAACAGGCTGCGGAACACCAGCGTGAGCGCGAGATAGGAGAGCGTGATCAGCGCATAGGCCTCGAACGACCGGTAGGTCCTGGAATCGATGAAGGAGGCCTGGTGAAAAAGTTCGGCCACGCCGATCGACGAGACGACGCTCGTCGCCAGCATCATCAGCACGAACTGGCTGGCCAGCGCCGGATAGATTGCCTTCATCGCCTGGAAAAGCACCACGTGACGGAACGCCTGCCCGGCCGTCAGCCCCAGCGAGCGCGCCGCCTCAACCTGGCTGCGGCGCACTGACTCGAAGCCGGCGCGCAGGATTTCGGCGCTGTAAGCGCCCATGTTGACGGAAAGTGCGATCAGCGCCGCCGTGAGCGCATCGAGCTTGATGCCGATCGACGGCAGGCCGAAATAGACGATGAACAGCTGCACCAGGAGCGGCGTATTGCGGATAGTCTCGACATAGACGCGCGCCGGGGCGCTCAGCATCCGCCTAGGGCTGCCGGCGGCGAGTGCGACGCCAAGCCCGATCACTAGCCCGCAGACCATCGTGACCGCCGAAAGCTGCAGCGTGAGCAGCAGCCCCTGCACGATCTCGTCCTGGTAGCGCCACAGGGCGCCGAACTTGAAATTGTAGTTCATGTGGCCCGGCGCCCTTCTGCCCTTGCGGTAAAGCCGCAAGAGCGGTTCAGGGCCAGATGGGAACGTTCTGCCGGAGGCAATTCGATCCCAAGGTCGAGGCGGGCGTCGCAGGTCCGATGTGGTGCATCGGACAACATGCACGCCGATGGATTTGGGTCGAATTGACCCGGCCCGAAGGGTTTGCCGCTGGCGGATGCCCGCCGCGTCAGCCGGCTCGCCCGACGCACCACATCGGGCCTGCGCCGCCTTCCTTGCGGATCATCTCGCCATCGAGCAAACAGAACTGTTTCCATCTGGCCCTGAACCGCTCTAGTTTTCAGCCCCACGGTCTGGTCACGACGCTATCTCTGGTTCATATGTAGCGTCAAGCGTCATATATGAAACGATGGAAATGAACGACGAAAAGCTCACCTATAGCGCGCCAGCCCTCGAAAAGGGGCTGGATATCCTCGAACTGCTAGCCAATGCCGGGCATCCGATGGGCACCCGTCAGATCGCCGAGGAGTTGGGGCGGTCCAAGAACGAGATCTTCCGCATGGTTCATGTGTTGCTCGGCCGCGGTTACATCCAGCGCGACGAGAGCGGTGATGGGCTGATGCTGTCGAACAAGCTGTTCGGGCTGGGCATGCAGACGGCACGCGCCCGCGACTTGGTCAGCACCGCCGCGCCGATCGTCGAGCGCTTTGCCGAGCAGGTCCACCAGGCAGCCCACCTGGTCGTCGCGCACCGCGGCGAAACGGTCATCATCGCAGCCGCCTCGGGCGGCGCCGACATGAATTTCTCGTTGAAGCTCGGCTACCGCCGGCCGCTGGCAGACGCGCATTCCGGGCTGGTGCTGATGGCGTTCCAGCCCCAGACCGTGCGCGACCGCATGATTGCGGAATGCCTGACGCTGATGCGCGAGCCGCCGGATCCCACCACGCTCGGCGCCGAACTGGACGAGGTGCGCCGGCAAGGCGCCATCATCCACGAAAGCCGCGACATTGTCGGCGTCACCGACATCGTCTGCCCGATCGTTACCAAGGACGGGCGCGCGGTCGCCTGCGTCACCGTCGCCGCGGTCAGCAGGCGCAGCACGCCGCCGAATTTCGAGGCCATCCTGGCCCGGCTCAAGCTCGCCTGCGACGAAATCGCCACCGAACTCGCGGGATAGGCCTACTCGACCGCCACGAGGTCGCGTGGCGCACGGCCAAGCAATTCGCAGCCGGTTTTCGTCACCAGCACATTGTCGATGATGCGTGCGCCGAGCCCTTCAGGCGCGACGAAAACGGGCGGCTCGACCGTAATTACCATCCCCGCCTTCAGCGTGTCGGGGCTGTCTCCAATCAGATGCATAGGTTCCGCCCAGCTCGGCGGAAAGCCCGGCGCCAGCCCGTAGCCGGAAAGGTGCACGCGATATTCGCCGAGGCCGGCCGCGTTGATGACGTCGCGGGCGACCCCATGCACCTGCGCGGCCGCAACGCCATCGCGGATTTCCGCCAGCATCGCATCGCTGGCAGCCCGCACAACGTCGTATAGTTCGCGATGCCGGGCTGTCGGCCTGCCCAGCGAAAACTGCCGCCCGATCGTCGACGTATAGCGGCGACAGGTCGCGCCGAACTCGATGTTGATGGCATCGCCTGCCTCGAGCCGGCGCTCCGTCGGCGCGCCGTGGCTATAGGCCGAGCGAGGGCCGGAAACGAGATTGATCGGGCTGGCGGCGAGCCCGCTGCCGTTCTGGAGCAGCGTCTCGTAGACGCCGCCTGCAAGCGCAAGCTCGCTCGCTCCCTCGACGATGTCGCGCCGGAAACGGGAGAGGCCGAGATCGGCGACCTCCGCCGCACGCCGGATATAGCCGAGTTCTGCGGCGGACTTCACCAGCTTCAGCCGCGCGATCAGCTGCGTGGGCTCGGCCACCAGCGAAGCGCCGAGCAGGTCGCACAGGGCAATGTAGTGGTGCGGGTGGAGATAGAACGCCGGCACTTCGAGACCCACGCGCTTACCATCGAGGCCGTGACGCCGGGCGACCGCGGCGAAAGCGGCGATCGGATCCTCGTTTTCGCCACCGCCAAAGCCGTAGACGACATCGGCCAGCGAATCCGTACGGAATTCGTGCACTTCGCCGTTGCGCGTCAGCACCACCAGCGGCTCGTCGCGCGCGCCGATCAGCAGGCACTGGAACTCCTGGTAGCTCTTGGCGTCGCTTCCCGTCAGCCAGTGGATCGAGACCGGGTGGACGACGACGAGCCAGTCGAGACCTGCTTCGCCGAGCGCGACGCGCACGCGCCTCAACCGGTCGGCGAACTCCTCCGCAGTGAAATCATGTTTTGACAATGCGCTCCCCCTCTCACCGAATTTCAGCTTGGCACGTTGCCGCCGTCGACGTTCAATGTCTGCGCGGTGATGTAGTCGGCATCGGCCGACGCCAGAAATACAGCCGCTCCGTCTATATCCTGCGGGCGGCCGAAACGGCCGAGAGGCACGGCTGCCTCGGCCATGCGCCGCGACTCGCCAGGAGCACGGCCGTAGAGGCCGGCAAGCTGCCGGTCGACCTTGTCCCACATCTCCGTATCGACGACGCCGGGCGCAATGCCGTTGACGGTGATACCGTGCTCGGCGAGCTCATACGCAGCACTTTGCGTGATATGGATCAAGGCGGCCTTCGAAGCGCCGTAGCTGAGGCAGAATTTCTCTCCGCGCCGGCCCGATTCCGACGCGATGTTGATGATCCGGCCACCCCGACCCTGGCTGATCATCTGCCGCGCGACCGCCTGCATCAGGAACACCAGGCCCTTGACGTTGGTATTCCAGACCGAATCCCAGGACCGTTCGGTGATACGATCCAGCGGCTCGATGTCGACCACACCTGCGTTATTGACCAGGATGTCCACGCCGCCGGCCCACGCGACGGCCGCCTTCACAAGGGCCTTATGGCCGGCGATGTGGCTGACATCGGCTGCGATCCCGTACGCCACGCCGCCTGCCGCTCGGATCGAGGCCGCGGCCGCATCGCAACGCTCCTGATCGCGCCCGACCACGAGCACAACCGCCCCTTCGCCGGCATAACGGCGCGCGATCGACAGGCCGATGCCCCGCGTCGCGCCGGTGATCATCGCCACCTTACCGGCCAGCCTCATCTCGCCTCCGCTCCGGCAGAATATGAATCCGCTTCATAAGCGGCACTTGACTTCATATACAAAACAACCCCTAATCTCAACAACAGCCGCGCGAAGGCCGGCGACGGGGATCGAAGCCGCAAGAGGCGCTCTCATCAGACGGGCAAGGAGAACGACCGTGGACGACAGGATCAGAGCCATTCTCGACACGAAGCTGAACGCGGCCGTCAGCCGCCGCAGCTTCCTCCAGGGCGCCGCCGGCATGGCGACCGTCACGATGCTCGGCGGCACCTTGCCGGCCGGCGCGCAGGATGCCCCCAAGCTGGGCGGGGAGCTCAACTTCCTCGGCTGGGACGGCGAGCACGGCGCCAATGTCGCCAAGCCGTTCCTGGAAGCCAACAACATCAAGATGAACGCGTCCTTCCAGTCCGCCGCCGACGAGGCGCTGACGCGTTTCAACACCGGCGGCCGTGGCGCCATGGACCTTCTGACGCCTAACAAGGATTTCCAACTGGCGATCTTGAAGGCGAATGTGGAACTCTTCCAGCCGCTCGACCTCAGCCGGATTCCAACCGCGGCAGGGTTGTGGCCCGCTTTCAAGGACGCCCCCTGGCTGGTGCGCGACGGCAAGACCTACGGCATTCCGATGATCTGGGGCGACGAGCCCTGCGTCTACAATCCCAAGAAGTGGGATGCCATGCCGGAACGCTACACCGACTTCGCCGACGAGAAGTACAAGGGCCAGTTGGTGCTTCTGGACGATCCGTTCGGCAATATCTGGCTGTGGGCGACCTCGCTCGGCATGCCCGAACCGAGCCGGCTGACGGCGGCGCAACTCCAACAGGTGGTCGACGCCATGCTGAAGGTGAAGCCTAACGTGGTGACGATCGGCGCCTCGCACGGCGACATGGCCGATGTCCTGGTGCGCGGCGACGCCTCGATCGGCATCGGCGGCTGGGCCTATCAGGTGATGATCGCCAAGGAAAAGGGTGTGGAACTCACCGTCGGTTCGCCGTCCGTCGACGGCACTTTCTACTGGTCCGACGCCTATGCGATCGCCGTCGACGCGCCCAACATCGACAACGCCTACGCCTTCATCGACTTCATGACCAAGCCGGAATCGAACGCCGCGCTGGCGACCGAGCTCGCCTCTGGCTGCACGGTCGAGGCCGCCTACCCGCTGATGGACGAGGCCATTCGGGGTATGTTCCCCTACGACAACGTCCGCAAGCCTGGCGGCGGCATCCTCGGCACGCAGATCGTGGTGCCACCGCAGGAGCCCGACGGCGACATCGTCGGCGCGCCGGCTTGGGTCGAGGCCTGGCAGACCTTCAAGGTTTCCTGACGAACACGCGGGCGAGACATCCATTGCAACGGGGACGCGCAGCGTCGAAACTGCGCGTCCGATCGATCTCTTGCCGTGACGGAACGGATGGCATCGAGCTTGGCAAAACCCTTCAGGCGGGGCACCTCGCCTCGTGTGGCGCTTCTCCCGGCCGGCGGCTTCTACGCGCTGGTCTTCGCGCTGCCTGTCGTGGCGCTGCTGGTGCTGAGCTTTTGGACGGCCAACGGTTTCAAGCTCATCCCCGGTTTTACGCTCGACAATTACGTCAAAATTCTAACCTCGCCGCTCTATCGCGCGCTGATGCTGCGCACCATCGGCGTGGCTTTCGCGACGACCGCCATCGTCGTGCCGGTCGCCTTTGCGCTTGCCTACTGCATGCGCTTCGTCTTCGAGCGCAGGGGCCAGATGATCCTGCAGATCATCCTCCTGTCGCTGTTCAGCGGCTATCTGGTGCGCATCTACGCCTGGCGGACAATTCTCGGGAAGCAGGGGCTGCTCAACTCCACCCTGCAGTGGTTGGGCCTGATCGACCAGCCGCTGGAATTCCTGATCTACAGCAATACGGCGGTGGTCATCACGCTCAGCGGTCTCTTGCTGCCGCTCGCCGTGCTGCCGCTTTATTCGGCCATGCTCAACGTGCCGCGCGACTTCCTGGAGGCCGCGCGCGACCTCGGCGCCGGGAAGGCCTATTGCCTGCGGACCGTGCTGGTGCCGATGGTGATGCCCGGCCTGCGCACCGCTTTCGCCTTCGCGTTCCTGCTGTCGGCCGGGGACTTCGTGACCCCAAGCCTCGTCGGCGGCACGCAGAGCCTGCTGATCGGCAACGTGATCGCCGACCAGTTCCGGGGGATCGGCTCCAACTGGCCTCTCGGCGCGGCAATGGCCTTCGTGGTCGTCGCCGTGATGCTGTGTTCTTTCCTCGCGGTCGTCGCGCTGATCGGGCGGGCGACACGATGGTGAGGTGGAACCGCGTCCTGCCGGCGGGCTTCGTGACGCTGGTCGTGCTCTATCTCTATGCGCCGATCGCGGTGATCGTGATCTTCTCGTTCACGACCTCGCCCCGCCTCAGCATGCCGATCGAAGGCTTTACGCTCGACTGGTATGTCAGCGCGCTGTCCAACCCGCTGATCGCCACCGCTTTGCGCAACAGCCTCGTGCTGGCCGCGACGTCTGCCGTGCTTTCCGGCGTCATGGGCGTGGCGTTTTCCTTCGGCCTCGTAGCGGTCCGGCGGGCATGGCTGCGCTCGACGCTGCTCGCCGGCAGCCTGCTTCCGGCCATCGTTCCGCTGCTGGTGATAGGCATTGCGCTCGCCGTGCTCTTCCGCGCGGTCGGCATGCCGCAGGGTTTGCTCAATGCCGCCATCGGCCACATGATCGTCAGCCTGCCCTTCGTCGTACTGACGATGAACGCGCGGCTGGAGAGCTTCGACTTCAGCACGCTGGAGGCTGCCCGCGACCTCGGCGCCTCGGCCTGGCAGGCGTTCCGCGACATCACCTTCCCGCTCATCCGGCCGTCGGTGATCGGCGCCATGCTGCTGGCGGCGGCCCTCTCCCTCGACGAGTTCGTCGTCACCTGGTTCAACATCGGCAACCAGCAGAGCGTACCGGTCCTCGTCTGGGGCCTGATGCGGCGCGGCGTCGACCCGTCCATCAACGCCATCGCGACCATCCTTCTGGCGCTGCTGGTCTGCCTCGTGGTCGCCTCGAACCGGCTTGGCCGCAGAAACGGCGCATCATGACCACACCCGAAGTCGAGATCACCGCGCTTCACAAGCGGTTTTCCACGCAGACCGCGCTCGACCGCGTCGACCTCGACATCGCGGCGGGCGAGTTCGTATCGCTGCTCGGCCCCAGCGGCTGCGGAAAATCGACCTTGCTGCGTATCATTGCCGGTTTTGAGCAGCCGACATCCGGCACCGTGCGCATCCACGGCGAAGACGTTACCGGCCGCCCGCCCGACAAGCGGCCTACCAATCTGGTGTTCCAGCGCGGCGCGCTGTTCCCGCATATGAGCGTGCGCGAAAACATCGGCTACGGCCTCAAGCTGCGCCGTTGGGATCAGTCGCGCATGCGCGCACGCATCGACGAGATGCTGGCGCTGGTGCGCCTGGATTCCATGGGCGAGCGGCTTCCCTCGCAGCTCAGCGGCGGCCAGGCGCAACGCGTGGCGCTGGCCCGCGCGCTCGCCTGCGATCCGCGCGTGCTCTTGCTGGACGAACCGCTTTCGGCGCTCGACCTGAAGCTACGGGAGCAGATGCAGCTCGAACTGCGGGCGATCCAGCGTCGGCTTTCGGCGACGTTCATTTTCGTCACCCACGATCAGACCGAGGCGCTGGTGATGTCCGACCGCATCGCCATCATGAATGGCGGCCGCATCGTGCAGCAAGGCACGCCGCGCGAGATCTACCGGCGGCCGAACTCGGTCTTCGTCTCCGATTTCATCGGCGCCACCAACCTCCTGTCCGGCGAGGTCGTCGGCATGGAAGGCGGGCGCTTGATCCTCGCCATCGGCGAAGCCCGGATCACCGTTCCGGCCGACCGCGCTAGCTATGGCACGGGCCGGCGCTTCGCGCTGTCCGTGCGGCCGGAGACGGTGCGGCTCGACCGCGCCCCCGGCGCCGCAGGCCTCGCGGCAACCGTCGCCGAGATCGTCTATCTCGGCAGCAGCGTACGCGTCGGCGCCCGCCTCGGCGGCGGGCAGTTGATCTGGGCCGATCTGCGCGACGAGGAAACCGAGGGTCTCGACATCGGCACCCTGGTAGCCCTCTCGTGGAACGAGGCCGCGGCCGCGCTCGTGGAGGGCAATGAGCGATGAAAGACGCACCGATCGAGGCGAAGCTCCTGATCCGGCACGGCTACGTCATCACCATGGATGACGCGGAGACCGTCTTCGAGGATGGGGCGGTCGCGATAGGCGCGAACGGGCGCATTCTCGCCGTGGGTGACGATGCCGGGATCGCCGGCCGCTGCCGCGCCTCGGAGAGCATAGATGCACATGGCGCGCCGGTGCATCCGGGTTTCGTGGAATGCCACCTTCACGCATCCTACCAGCTGTTTCGCGGCGCCCTGCCCGACCAGCTTGTAGAGAGCGACTCCTTCGACAGCTTCGAAGGGCACTTCTACAACGCGGTCACCGATGAGGACGAGTATCTGTCAGTGCTGCTCGCCTGCATCGAGATGGTGCGCAACGGCACCACCTGCTTCATGGAGGCCGGCACGGTGCTGACCCCGGAAATGGCCGCACGCGCCGCCCGCGAGGTGGGCATCCGCGCGGTGCTGGGCGACGCCTTCATCTGGGACCAGCCGCAGGGCTTCGCGCAGGGCAAGACAGATGCGGCGGAAGGCTGCGCGACCTGCGCGGCACAGGCGCGCCTGCATACGGTGCTGCGCCGCGCGCCGCAGACGAAGGACGAAGCTCTTGCCACGCTCGGCAAGCAGATACTGCGCAACTCCGACCCGGACGCGCTCGTGACCGGACATGTTGCGGTGCTCGGCCTCGGCACCGCCAGCGAGGACCTGATGATGCAGGCCAAGGCCTGCGCGGACGCCGCCGGCGTGACGCTGAACATCCACCAGTCATACAGCCCGGCCGATACAGAGGCCGACCGCCGGCGTTTCGGCAAGGACCCGCTCGTACACCTGTTCGAGACCGGCTTTCTCGACCGCAACGTCACCTTCGGCCACGCCAATCATTTGACCGACACCGAATGCGAGGCGTTGCTGGAGCGCGGCGCTTCCATCGCCTGGGCGCCGGCAGCCTCGATGATGTGGGGGCACGGCAGTTCGGTGCACGGCCGCCATGCCGAATTGTGGCGGCGCGGCGCCAATGTCGCCCTCGGCTCGGATTCGCCCAACTGGTCGAACGATTTCGATCTGTGGCGGCAGGCCAGCATCGCCGTGCTGACCGCCCGCGACGTGCGCATGGACCGCACCTATCTGGTCGCCGAGGACGGGCTGCACATGGCCACGCGCGCCGGCGCCCGCGCGGTGGGCCTCGAAAAGGCCATCGGCTCGCTGGAACCCGGCAAGCGCGCCGACATCGTCATCCATACTCTCGACAGGCCCGAGATGGTGCCGAGCACCAACATGATCCGCAACCTGTTCTACGCCTCGCGCTCCAAATCGGTGCATACCGTGATCATCGACGGCAAAGTCGTTCTGGAGGGAGGCGCTTTTCGCCACATCGACGAGCGGGCGATCTTTGCGGAGGTTCGCAAGGCCTCGCAGGCGCTGCTGGCACGCATGGGCCAGAAGGTCGCGCCGAACAGGCTGGCGCGCCCGCTGCGCAGCGTCGGCTGATGTCCACTCCGATCGAGATCGAACTTCTGCGCACGAACTTCGGCGAGCACGAGCGGTCCTTCGCTCGTAGCGGCGCTTTGGTGGCGACGGCGTTCCGCTATGCCTCCGGCGTCGAAGCCCTGCGCATCGAGAACGGCGCCGGCCATGTCACGCTGCTGCCCTTTCAGGGACAGCAGGTCTGGGACGCGCAATTCCTCGGGCGCGACCTTACCATGCGCTCGATGTTCGAAGAGCCGCTGCCGACGAGGGACTATCTGCGCACCTACGGCGCCTTCTTCATCCATTGCGGTGGGACGGCCATGGGAAACCCCGGTCCGGCCGATACGCATCCCCTGCACGGCGAGCTTCCCAACCTGCCCTACCAGGAGGCGCAACTCACATTCGGCGAGGACGGAGGCGGCCGCTACGCCGAACTGACAGGTAGCGGCCGCGACACGCTGGCCTTCTCGCACGACTTCGTCGCGCGGCCGAGGTTGCGTCTCTACGAGGGATCCACCGTCATCGAGGCGACTATCGAGGTTGAGAATAGGGCCAGCAAGGCCATGGCCTTCCTGTATCTCGCCCACATCAACTTCCGCCCCGTCGACGGCGCCGTGCTCATCGACAGCGTCGCGGACGACCGCACCGACATCGCGCTTCGCCAACCGGTTCTGGACGCGGACGCCAGCGAAGCTGTCAGGGCCTACCACGAGGCGGTGGCGGCTGACCCTTCCGAGCACCGCCGGCTGACGGCCGGTATCGCGGTGGAACCAGAACTGGTGCTCACCATGCAGGTGCGCGCGGACGCAGACGGCTGGGCACATGCGCTGCATCGCCATCCGGACGGCGGCGGAGATTTCGTCAGCCACCGGCCGGCCGAACTCCCCTTCGCAGTGCGCTGGCTGACGCGCAGCGGCGACCAGGATGCGCTGGGCCTCGTCCTGCCCGCGACCGCCGCACCCGACGGCCTTGCTGCCGCCCGCGAGAAAGGCCAGTTGGTGATGATTGAACCCGGCGGCCGATTCCGCGCGAGCATGCGATTCGGCGCCGTGGACCAAACCGCGGCCCGGGCGCTGGAGGCTCGGATCGCAATCGCGAGGCAAGGCGCAGAATGACCGTACAACCGATGATCACGCTGGGCGACATTGAGGCCGCCCGCACCCGCATTGCGCCCTATGTGCGGCGCACCCCGGTGATGGAAGCCAAGGCCGAGCGGGAACCCGTACCGGTCGAGGCGCGGGTCACGTTCAAGCTCGAACTTCTGCAGGTCACCGGTTCCTTCAAGGCGCGCGGCGCCATGAACCGCCTGCTGGGCGGCACGGACGGCCCGCCCCCGCAAGGCATCGTCACTGCGTCCGGCGGCAACCATGGGCTAGCGGTCGCCCGCACGGCGCATGTCGCCGGCGTTCCGGCAGTGGTGTTCGTGCCGGAGACGGTTTCGCCGGAAAAGGTCCGCAAGATGCGCGGATGGGGCGCGGACGTGCGTGTCGTCGGGCCCGAATGGTCGGTCTCCAACGAAGCAGCCCATGCCTATGCTCGGGAGACCGGAGCGCCCTACTTCCATCCTTTCGCCGATCCGCTCGTGGTGGCCGGACAGGGCACGCTCGGATTGGAGATCGTCGAACAGGCTCCCGACGTCGACACTGTCGTCATCGCCATCGGCGGCGGCGGCCTCATCGCCGGCCTGTCCACAGCCATCAAGGCCGTACGCCCCGACATTCGAATCGTCGGCGTGGAGCCGTTCGGATCACCGACCATCAAAGCCAGCCTTGATGCCGGCGAGGTGCAGACCCTTGCCGAAGTGACCAGCAAGGTCGCAACGATGAGCTGCCGCCGCACCGACGAGCGCGTCTTCGACCTCGCCCGCGCCGGCATAGAGGACGTCGTGCTCGTCTCCGACGAAGATATGCTGGCCGCCTCCCGCTGGCTGTGGGGCGAATATTCCATCGCCGCCGATCTCTCCGGCGCAGCCTCGCTGGCAGCGCTGCGCAGCGGCAACCCGATCTTCGCCGCAAGCCGGCACATCTGCGCGCTGGTCTGCGGCAGCGGCCCCGAAGGCATCGCTCCGTGAAGGTTCTCGTCGCAGGCGGTGGCGCCTTCGGCCGCGAGCATCTGCGCACGCTCGCGGCACTCGAGGTAGAATGCGCCGTGGCCGACCTGCGGCCCGAGGCGCTCGCAGCCCTGCGGGCGGAGTTCGCGCTCGCCGATGTCGACACCGACATGCTCTCCCTGGTCAAGCGCTTCCGTCCGGACGGGATCGTCGTCGCCACACCGGCGGCCTCTCACGAGGCGCTGGCGACCGAGGCGTTGCGCCAAGGCATTCCCGTGCTCGTGGAAAAGCCCCTTGCCGACGCAACCCAAGCTGCGGAACGGCTTTGCGAAGCCGCGAAGCGAAGCAGCGCCTTTCTGCAGCCCGGGCATATCCTGCGTTTTTCCGCAGGCCATCAGGCGCTGCTCGGCATCCTGAAACGCGGCGAGATCGGCAAGCTTCTTCGATTCTCCTCGCGCCGCTATCGCGACTCCAGCCACGCCGGCCGATACCCCGACGTCGACCCCGTCCTCATGACGCTGATCCACGACATCGACCTTGCGCTATGGTTCGACGGCGGGCCGCCCAGGAAGGTCGAAGCGCATCGCAGGCCGCCGGGACAGGCGGATTCGCTCACCACAGTCTTCGTACAGTCCGCCTCCGGGGCGGAATGGCTGCTTTCGACGGCCTGGTTGCATTCCGGCCCGCACTGCCCGCCGGACCGCGTCGAGATCATCGGCACTTCCGGCAGCGCGGAACTGGAGGTCGGCAGCCATATCGACCTGTTCGGGGCAGAGCCGCGCCGTGTGGGGCTCGGTGACGACGATCCGCTCATCACCGAACTGCGGTGCTTCCTCGAAGGCGTGCGCGACGGGCGTTCGCATTCGCCGGTTTCGCCCGAGGAGGCGCTGTCAGGCCTTCGCCTGGCCGAGGCGATCGTCGCGGAAATCGGACGGCGATGATCTTCGATTCTCACTTGCACCTCTTTCGCCACGGCTACCGCTTCGGTCGGGAATCGCCGCTGCAAGGACAAACGGACGTCGATGCCTACGAGGCCCTGATGGCCCGTCATGGCATCGGCGGCGGCATCGTCGTCTGCTACGAAGCGCACGGCATAGACCCCGGCAACAACGCTTATGTGCGCGGGCTCGCGGCGGAACGGCCCTGGATCACCAGCGTCGCCTATCTCGACGCCAACGCACCGCCCGACCCAGAGGCGATCGAACGGCTTTTATCGGACGGCCATGCCGGCATCGCGCTCTATCTCGCTGACGCGGACGCTGCGAACGCCCTTGCCCGCTGGCCGGCGGGAAGCTGGCAATTGCTATCGCGCAGCCGCGCGATCGTCTCCTTGAACGCCAGGCCGCAGGCGATCGCCGCCCTGGAACCGATCGTCGTGGGCGCGTCGGGCTGCCAGTTCCTGTTCGCGCATCTCGGCCTGCCCGGCGCGCAGGAACAACGACCGTCGATTGCTATTGCCCGGCAAGGGCTTGCGCCGCTGCTGTCGCTCGCCTCCGTCGGCAATGTCGGCGTGAAAATCTCCGGGCTCTACGCGGTCGACCCGAGGCCGCCCCATGCCGGTGCGGCGGCCTTTGTCGAGGCGCTCGTGGAAGTCTTTCGGCCCACGGACCTCCACTGGGGATCGGATTTCAGCCCGGCGCTCGAATTCGTATCCTTCGAAGATAGTTTGGAGCTCGCCTGGCTGTCCGTCCTGCCGCAGCCGCATCTTCGCCTGATCATGGGCGAGGGTCTCGCCCTGAAGCTGCGGCGCGCAGGCCAGCTTTAGCTTTCTCTCAGGGCAAAGCGCATCTATGACGGGTTAGGCAATTCCCGTCGCTTAGGAGCAGAGCAGGCATGACCGAGTGGATCACGAATCCCCCGCCGTGGCCTGGCGGTGCGCGCTGCGCGGTGGCGGTCACGTTTGACATCGACACCGACAGTCTGATCCATCTGGAGCATCGCGACCGCGCGCCGGACCTCGTCGCCACCACGTCCTGGCTGCGCTACGACGAGGTGGCGGTGCCGCGCATCCTCGACCTCTACAGGCGGCTGGAGATCCGCCAGTCCTTCTTCTATCCCGCCTGGTGCATGGAGAACTATCCGGAACTGGTCGAGGCCATCCTGAAGGATGGGCACGAGATCGGTCATCACGGCTACATCCACGAGAACTACAACCAGCTTCCGGCCGACGAGCAGGAGGCTTTCTTCGTGCGGGCGATCGAGACGATCGAGCGCATGACCGGCGCCAAGCCGCGCGGTTTCCGAGCTCCCGTCTACAATTTCTCCCGCGCGACGGCCGGGCTGCTGGCGAAATACGGCTTCCTCTACGACAGCTCGCTGATGACCGACGACGTGCCGCACATGGTGGACACCGACGGCGGCAGCTTCGTCGAGATCCCGGGGCACTGGCCGATGGACGACTGGCCGCAATATGTTCATGCGCCCGACTTCGGCTATCAAATGACAGTGCGCTCGCCGGAAGATGCCTGCGCCGTCTACCGCTCCGAGTTCGAGGTGGCCTACGAGGCAGGCGGCCTGTGGATGGGGGTGTGGCACCCCTGGGTAAGCGCACGCCCGGCCCGGCTGAAGGCGATCGAAGCGATGCTGCTCGATTTCCGAGCGCGCGGCGACGTGTGGTTTCCTACCCTGGAGGAGATCGCCACCCACATGCGCAAGATTGAGGCGGACGGCAGCTACATCCCGCGCCGGATCAGGCTGCCCTACTACCGGCAACCCATCGACCCGAGCTTCCTCCCCAGGAAGCCATGACTCCAATCGCGCGGGTCGTCGCTTAGAGATTGGTCGAGTCCTCCGAGGGCGGCAGGAAGCGTCGGGTTCGTGTCGGCGAATCGGAATGAGCTACTAAGCGTGTGAGACCGTCGCACGGTTGCCACGGGCGGCGCCTCTCACGTCGCAATTCTGATGTCGTGAGAGTTCGGACTGCGGTTGCCGGGTTCGCTTGGCTTGCGGTCGCGGTGCTCATTTCGCTGGGGCGGCAACGCTTGTCACGGCTTGGCTTTTCGCGACCCCGGTGCCTTGCGGCGGGCCTGAATTCCGCTCGCCGGACGAATAGAGCGGTTCAGGGTCAGATGGAATCGTTCTGACCCTGAACCGCTCTAGGGGCACGTTTCCCGAACCGCTCCAGCTATGTTGACGTCATCAAAAATCCCGCGTAAAAGCTAGACAAACGTTTGTTCTCGGCCTCTTGGGAGGAGGTTCCGTGTTTTTGGGTATTGATCTTGGCCTCGGCAGTCTCAAGGCCACGCTCATCGACGAGCGTGGCGACCTCGTCGCGGAGGCGACCGCCGCCGTGACCACGGAGATCGCCCGGCCGAACTGGAGTGAGCAAGATCCTGCGGGATGGGAGGCCGCGTTGGCGACCGGGCTGG
>JAEUMA010000353.1 GCA_016793565.1 Rhizobiaceae bacterium | reverse complement strand
CAGCGGAGCCGGCATTCCCAGGCTACGGGCGGCCTCGTACTGCCCCTTGTCGACGGCCTCGATACCAGCCCTAAAGACCTCCGCCGCGTAGGCCCCGCCGATCACCGACAAGGTCAGCGCCGCGGCTGTGAAGGGATCGAGACGAACGCCGAAACTGGTGAGACCGAAGTAGATGATGAAAAGCTGAAGCAGGGCCGGCGTGGCGCGGATGATCTCTATATAGACGATGGCCGGCGCCCGGAGCCAGCGGGCGGGACTCATGCGCGCGAACGCGACGACGAGCCCAATGGCGATGCTTCCCGCCAGCGCGACAAGCGTCAGTTCCAGGGTAATGACCGCGCCGCGAAGAATGTAGGGAAAGTACCTGTTCGCCAGTTCCAGGAAGTCAGTCATTGCAACAGGTTCCCGCTGGAACGCCGGCGGGCCCTTGGGCCCGCCGGCTGCGTGGTCATTTCATGGCGCCGGTGACATATGCCGGGTTCGTCAGCCCGTAGGAATCCATGATCTTCTTGTCCTCGCCGGAAGCCTTGAGCCGCTTGATCTCGGCGTCGAACGCCTCGATCAGGGACTGCGTGCCCTCCTTGGCGAACACGTAATGCGTGGCCGGCAAAGTATCGCTGCCCAGATACTGCGGCGCCAGATATTCGACCACCTTGAAATCATAGGCCGGGTTTTTCTGCACGGCATAGTCGAAGGTGAAGCCCCACCAGATCGCCGCATCTAGGCGGCCCGCCTTGAGATCCATCAGCATCGGATCGGCCGAATCGAACTTGCGGATCTCGGCGATGCCATACTGGGTCTTGAGGGCTTCGGCCTCGACTTCCTGCGCCGAGCCGCGAACGGTGCCTATGACCTTGCCTTTCAGGTCGTCGACCTTTGCCACACCGCTGTCCTTGCCGGTGATGACAACGTCGATGCCGTACCAGAAAGGCACCTCATTGTAGGCCATCACCTTCTCCCGCTCCGGCGTGCGATAGAGACCGGCGATTACGTCGACCCTGTTGGCCTCGAGAGCAGGCGCCAGTGCGCTGTGCACGAGAACGACGGGATCGACCTCGACGCCGATGGATTTCGCGATCGCCTTGGTGAAGTCGGCATCGATGCCGCGCCATTCGCCGGTGTCGATGTCGATCCATGCCTCTGGTGGAATCGAGAAGGTGCCCACACGCATGAAGCCGCGCTTCTTGATCTGTGCGAGCAGGTCATCCTCGGCCGACGCCCTGCCGACGGTGAGGGCCGTGCCGATGCCAGCCAGGCCGGCGACAAACGTTCTGCGCGAAAGTTCAAATGCCATGTCTGTTCCCCTGTAGCTTGAATTGACGAATGTCGAGGCAGCAAAGCCTCCGGAGCGCTTCGTCAAAGCGACGAAAGCGCATCAGCGAAGCGGTTTGCAGCCGCCAGGCCGAATGGTGTGCACACGGTCGATGGAAGGGGCGCCGAACCCGGATCGATACCCAGGCGCCGCCCCAGAACCTGCTTTCCGTAGGTTACGAGGTGATCGATGCTCTCTTCGAGAAACACGATCAGCGGCAGCACTTGCCGGTAGGCAGCCTCGGCCTCGGCCTCGTCGCCCCGGCGGAACGCGTCGTAGACCCGCACGAACCAGTCGAAGCTCTCCCCGCCCGGGATGACTCCGGCGGCGCCGGCGCGCAGTATGTCGGGCAATTCGTATCCACCGCGCCCGTTGAAGACGTCGAACAGACCTTCGGTCTCTTCCACAAGCCGGGCGATCGCGACGCTACTGCCCTCGGTCTTGGCGACGAGGAAATTGGCGTGACGTCGTGCCAGTTCACGCAGCCCCGCATTGGACAGCCCGATGCCGAGATACTGCGGGGCATTCTGGATGCCGACCGGGAGATCGACCTTGTCGATGACGGCGCTGAAGAAAGACAGAAGCTGGCCTTCCTCGATGTGCGATACCGGCGGCGGCTGCAATACCAGCCATTTCGCACCGGCGTCCCGTGCGATACGCGCGAACTCGACCTGCCCCGCCACGCTGTTTTCCGCAACGGTCACGCTCAGCGGAACCTGGCCCGCATTGGTGGCCGAAACGCACTCCAGAAGCTGAATCCGCGCCGCACGGCTCAGTTTGTTCACCTCCGACGCAAGGCCGAGAACGGCTAGACCGTGCACGCCATGCTTGATCATCGCCTTGACCGCGGCTTCCACCGGAGCAGTGGCAATGCCGCCGTCGGCATCGAAATGGGCGTAGATCATCGGATAGACGCCATGAAATCCAGAACGGGTCCCAGCCACCGGCAGCTCCTTGTTTAACGTTAAACATAAGCTATCGAGGTTGTTTCCCGCTGGCAAGAGGTTCGTTGCCGATCGTTGGGCCTCAGGCGTCTCGTGGGTCAGACGTCGGTCGAGCCGCCGATTTTCAGGCGCACGGGTAGAACATGTTCGCGGCGCCGCACCGGTTCGCCTTGCAGGACGGAGAGCAGGATGCCGCCCGCGGTTTCGCCCAGCTCATAGGCAGGCGAGACCACGGTGGTCAGCGAGGGAGTCGAGTATCGCCAGGTCTCGAAGGCATTAAATCCGCTGACGAGGATATCCGAAGGTGCAGTCCTGCCCTGGTCCGCGCACCATTTGAGTGCGGCGATGCCCATCTGATCGTTGCCTCCCATGATCGCGGGGGGCCAGCCGCCCGCTGCCACTGCAGCGGCGAGAGCGGTGCGGGTCGCGTCGAAGCCGCCGTCGCCGCACTGGACGACCGAAAACCGGCATTCTCTGGCCAGAAGGACGGTACGGGCGCCCTCGATGCGCTCCTCGATCGCCGGCCATGCGACATCCGGGGCGAGAAAGAGGACGTGCCTAGCCCCGCGGGCGTGGAGGTGAAGCGCCAGTTCTGCGCTACCCGCCCGGTCGTCCTGCCGCACCGAATAAAGGCCAGACCCCTTCGGCACGGCTTCCTGCATCACGACGACCGGCTGCCCCAAACCCGCGAAGTCCGAGATCATCTGCGCGCGCTTCGCGCGTTCCCCCGAAAGAAAAACGCAAAGCGCATCCGTCTCGTGCCGGCGGATCAGCGCGGCCTCAGGCAGATGATCCGCCCGCATTCCCTGGACGACAAGCCCGTAGTCGCGCTGGTTGAGATGGTTGCTGAGTCCGGCGACGAGGTTGGTGATGAAGGGATCCGCGAGGAAGGTCGGTGATTCGTCGACGACCACCATGCCGATCGAGAAACGCTTCGACAGTTTTAGGCTGCGGCCGCTGGCATGCGGCCGGTATCCGAGTTCCGCGATAGCCTTCTCGACCGTCTCACGCGTCTGCTGGCCCATCGAGCCGAAGCGTCGATTGACGACATTGGACACCGTCATCTGGGACACGTTGGCGAGGCGGGCCACATCCGCGATCGTCGGCCGGCGGGAACGCTGCGCCTTGCTGCCTTGACTGTTGCCTGTGCTCACGGGTGTCCTGCTCCGCGAGGAGACCTACCCCTAACCCTCGATACCGGCAACCGCGATCGACAGCGCAGGGGCACAGAGAGCCGGCCCCGGAAATCGGCTGACTTCAGTTCCGCAGCGGAAACACCTGAGCGCGCATGACTCGCACGGTCCCCCGGTCGCCGCTCGCCACCGCCGTTTCGGGCGGCGTATCGATCTCCACGTCGGAGCCATCATCCAGCCGTGCCAGCAGGCGGCGACCGTCCGGACGGTCGATGATGCGGATGACGGAAGCGGGAATGTCGCCCTCCCCCCAGCGGACGTCGCCCGGGCGGACGAGGATCTCCACCTCGCCGGCCTGCGGTCCATCGACGTTAACCGTCCCGCCCGCCACCTTGGCCACCCCGCCGGTGACCTTGCCGACGAGGCGATGCGCATCGCCGAGAAAGCGCATGACGAAGGCCGAGTCCGGACGGCGGCAGACTTCTTCCGGCGTGCCCTGCTGGACGATCCGGCCTTCGTTGAGGATGACGACGCGGTCGGCGAGATCAAGCGCTTCCTCCTGGTCGTGGGTGACGAAGATCGTGGTGATGCCCAACTGGTCGTGAAACTCGCGCAGCCAGCGCCGCAGTTCGCGACGCACATTGGCGTCGAGGGCGCCGAACGGCTCGTCGAGCAGCAGAACCTTGGGATCGACTGCCAGCGCGCGGGCGAGCGCCACGCGCTGGCGCTGGCCGCCCGAGATCTGCGATGGAAACCGGTCCGCCAGACCGGAAAGCCGCACCTGGTCCAGCAGTTCGCCGACACGCGCGGCCATCGCCTCGCGCGAGCGCCGCACCTTCGACACCTTCATGCCAAAGGCGATGTTCTCGCCGACCGTCATGTGCGGAAACAGCGCGTAGTTCTGGAACACGAAACCGACGCCGCGGTCGCGCACCGGAATGGCCGTGGCGTCGATATCGCCGAAGAAGATGCGGCCGCCATCGGCATATTCGAGCCCGGCGATCATGCGCAGGATGGTCGTCTTGCCCGAGCCGGACGGGCCGAGCAGGGCGACGAGCTGGCCGCTGTCGATGTCGAGCGACACGCCGTGCACGGCCCGGAATGTCTCGAAGGTCTTGACGACGTTGTCGAGGCGGATCTTCACGCCTTGCCTCCTGCGGGTTTGGCCGCGGGCCCGGCAAGCGACGGGCGGCGGGCACGCCCCGCGCCCTGCCGTTCGAGCAGCGCCTTGGCAACGATGGTGAAGACGGCAAGCACCGTCAGGACGGACGCTGCCGCGAAGGCGCCGACCGTCTGGTAATCGTGGTAGAGCAGTTCGATATGGAGCGGCAGAGTGTTGGTCTGGCCGCGGATGTTGCCCGACACCACCGACACGGCGCCGAACTCGCCCATCACGCGGGCGTTGCACAGCACCACGCCGTAAAGCAGCGCCCAGCGGATGTTGGGCAGCGTTACAGACCAGAAGGTGCGCCAGCCAGATGCTCCAAGCGACGTCGCCGCCTCCTCGAGGTCGCGGCCCTGCGCCTGCATCAGCGGGATGAGCTCGCGCGCGACGAACGGCGCGGTGACGAACATCGAGGCGAGCACGATGCCGGGGAGCGCGAACAGGATCTTGACGTCGGCGGCTTCCAGCGCCGGGCCGAACAGGCCCTGCAGGCCGTAGACGAAGAGGTAGGCGACGCCCGCCACGATCGGCGAGACGGAGAACGGCACCTCGATCACGACGAGCAGGAAGCGCTTGCCCCGGAAATCAAACTTGGTGATGGCCCAGGCCGCCGCGATGCCGAAAGCGGTGTTGACGGGAACCGCGAGCGCCGCGGTCAGCACGGTAAGCAGAATGGCGTGGCGCGTGTCGGGGTGGGCCAGCGTCGCCGCGAAAACGCCGAAGCCCTGCGAGAAGGCCTGAACGAAGATCACCACCAGCGGAGCGAGTATGAACAGCGCCCCCACCACCAGCACGACGCCGATCAGCGCGCGGCGCACGCTGGGCGAATCGCCGACACGCGGAGGTCTTGTGGATGCGCGGGCGGCAGCCATGGTCAACCCCTCGCCGTGTAGCGCAGAGCCCGCGCCTGCAGCAGATTGGTGACCGCCAGCATCAGGAACGCCGTGATCAGCAGCACCGAGGCGATAGCGGCGGCGGCCTGGTAGTCGTATTCCTCCAGCCGGATGAAGGCGAGCAGCGCGGTGATCTCGGTCTCGAAGGGCTGGTTGCCGGCAATGAAGATGATCGCACCGAATTCGCCAAGGCTGCGCGCGAAGGAGAGCGATACCCCGGCCAGGAGCGCGGGCGCCAGCAGCGGCAGGATCACCCGCACGAAAATCGAGGCGTCGGAGCCGCCCAGCGTCTGCGCCGCCTCCTCCAATGCAGGGTCAAGATCCTCCAGCACCGGCTGCACCGTACGCACGATGAAGGGCAGGCTGGTGAAGGCCATGGCGACCATGATGCCGAGCGGCGTGTAGGCGACCGTCACCCCGATCGCCGCCAGCGGCTCGCCGAACCAGCCGTTGGGCGCGAACAGCGTCGTCAGCGCGATGCCGGCGACCGCGGTGGGCAGCGCGAAGGGCAGGTCCACCAGCGCATCGACAAAGCGCTTGCCTGGAAAGCGGTAGCGCACCAGGACCCAGGCCAGCGCCATGCCGAACACCAGGTTGAAGGCGGTGGCGGCCAGCGCCGACAGAACGGTGACGCGGTAGCTGGCGAGCGCGCGGCCGGAGGAGACGATGCGCCAGTAGTCCTCCGGGCCGAGGCTCGCCGCCTTGAACACCAGCGCTCCCAGCGGCAGCACGATGATAATGGCGGCATAGAGCAGTGTCACGCCAAGCGCGAGCCGCAGGCCGGGCAGGACTCGGCGGCGCGTCAAGCGGGACGCCTGCCGCTATTGGGGTTGAATTCCGGGGTGCAAAGGAGCGCGGACATCGGTCGCCAAGATTGCATCGTTAAACGAAATCCGGCGGGCCATCGCCCGCCGGCCATCAATACGAAAGGCGGGAGTGCGTCAACGTTCGCCGTAGATCTGATCGAGCAGCGCGCCGGAAGCAAAGTGTTCTTTCTGGATCGCATCCCATCCGCCGAACACGTCTTCTACGGTCACTAGGCGCACCTCAGGAAACTGGTCCTTGAACTCAGCCGCGACCGCCGGATCGTTCACGCGATTACCGTTCTCGGCGAGAATTCGCTGGCCGTCGGGCGTGTAGAGGAAGTCGAGATAGGACTTGGCGAGATCGCGCGAGCCGCGCTTGTCGACGACCTTGTCGACGATTGCCACCGGAAATTCCGCCAGAAGGCTGACCGAAGGTACCACGATGTCGAACTTGTCCTCGCCGAACTCCTTGGCGATGCCGCGTGTCTCGGCCTCGAAGGTGATCAGCACGTCGCCCTGACCACGCTCGACGAAGGTCGTGGTCGCGGCACGGCCACCCGTGTCGAACACCGGCACGTTGTCGAACAGCTTGGCGATGAAGGCCTTCACCTTTTCCGGATCGTTGCCGAAGGCCTCCTTGGCGTAGGCGGTCGCCGCCAGATAGGTGTAGCGCGCATTGCCCGACGTCTTGGGGTTGGGGAAGATGACTTTGACATCGTCCCGCACCAGATCGCTCCAGTCCTTGATCCCCTTCGGATTGCCGGCCCTAACAAGGAAAGCAGGCAGAGAATAGTAGGGCGAGGCATTGTTGGCGAACTCGCTCTGCCAGTCCTCGGAGACGAAGCCGCCCTTTACCAGCGCGTTGATGTCGGTCACCTGGTTGAAGGTGACGACATCCGCCTCCAGCCCCTCAAGAATGGCGCGCGCTTGCTTGGAGGAGCCGCCATGCGACTGGTCGATCGTCTTGCCGGGGTTCTTGGCGACGAATGTCTCGTTCACCTTGGCGAACAGCTCGCGCGAGATGTCGTAGGAGGCGTTGAGGATCTGGTCGGCCGACTGCGCCTGGACGGGAAGGATGGCAAGCGCCATCAGCGCGGCGGCGGCAACGAATTTGCGCATCGGAATTCCCCGTAGGTGCGTTGGAGCTGCAACCTAGCCTTCCCTCCATCGGAGTCGGAGAAACGCCTACATCGAAATTCGCCTGAAAACCGAAACTCCGTTCCGCGTCAAGGCGGCATGCAGGAACCAAATTCCATCTACCGTCCGGTCGGAGGCGGATAGCCTCAGTCGTCCACCGGTATTGTGTCCGTCGCGCGCCAGGATATCCACACCGCACCGCCCTCAGCGGCGCGCGGCGGATCCTGGTTCTGCTGGTAGACGCTGACCTCGGCGCCAGCGCAGTTGAGCCGATAGGTGATGCTCGACCCCATGAAGACCACCTGCTCGACGGTCGCCGCCAGCCGGTTTGCATGATGAGGCGGGATCGACGCCTCGCTGGCCGAAATGCTCATCTTCTCCGGGCGTACGACGAGGCGTACCGCCGCGTTCTCGGCGAGGCGCGAGGGCCCACTCGCCATCACCGCGGCGCCGTCGTCCAAAACGATCTGCATCTCGTCGCCTTGCCGGCGGGCGACGCGTCCGATGAAGAAGTTGGCCTCGCCCATGAAGTCCGCCACGAATGCCGAGCGCGGGCTGTCGTAGATTTCGCCGGGCGTTCCGGCCTGGATGACGCGGCCCTGGTTGAACACGGCGATACGGTCCGACAGTGTCAGGGCCTCCTCCTGGTCGTGCGTGACCAGTACCGTGGTGATGCCGACCAGGCGCTGAATCTGCTTGAGTTCGATCTGCATCTGCTGGCGCAGGTTCTTGTCCAGCGCGCCGAGGGGTTCATCGAGCAGAAGCACGCGCGGCCGCGACACTACCGCGCGCGCCAGCGCCACGCGCTGCTGCTGCCCGCCCGACAATTGTCGCGGCCGGCGCTCGCCATAGCCTTCGAGCCGCACCAGCTTCAGCGCGTCCTCGACACGGGCGCGGATTTCCTCGCGGCCGATGCCGCGCACCGACAGACCGAAGGCGATGTTGTCGGACACCGACATATGCGGAAACAGCGCATAGTTCTGAAACACCATGCCGATGTCGCGGCGATAGATCGGCACCCGCGCGATCTCCTCGCCGCCGACATGGATACTGCCCCGGTCGGGCTCCACGAAGCCGGCAATCGAGCGCAGCAGCGTGGTCTTGCCGCTGCCGCTCGGGCCGAGGAGACCGAAAAACTCGCCATCGGCGAATTCGAGCGACACGTCGTCGAGCGCCGCCACGCTGCCGTAGCGCTTGCTGACTCCGCGGATTTCGACCGTACTCATCGCATCTTCCTAGGAATTGCCGGCAAAGCGGTAGAAACGCGAGACGGCGAGCAGCAGCAGCATCGACACCAAGATGATGATCGCCGAGATCGCATTGATCTCCGGCGTGAAACCCTTGCGGATCGAGGCGTAGATCTCCACCGGCAGCGTCGTCACCCCCGGAGGCGAAAGGAAGTAGGACGTCACGAACTGGTCGAAGGAGATGCCGAAGGCGAACAGCGCCGCCGCCATCACACCGGGCGCGATCGTCGGCAGTGTGACCCGGAAGAAGGTCTGCAGCGGCGATGCTCCCAGCGTGGCGGCCGCTTCCTCCAGGTCGGTGCCGAAGCTCTGCAGGCGCGCGCCGACGATGACGATCACATAGGGCAGAGACAGGGCGACATGCGCCAGCAGCATCGCATGCAGGCCTCGGCCGATGCCGGAGTAGAAAAAGAAGATCAGCATGGCGGTGGCCAGGATCAGCCAGGGGATTGCGATCGGCGGGAACAGCAGGATCTGCAGCAGCACCTTGCCGCGGAAGGTGTAGCGGGCGAAGGCGATCGCCGTCATCGTTCCGAGCACGGTCGCGACGACGGTGTTGGCCGCCGCCAGCAGGACGCTGTTCCACCCGGCCCGCAGCAGGATATCGTTGCTGGCGAGTTGCTCGAACCACTTGGTGCTGAAGCGGAACGGCAGCGCATAGCTGCTCGATTCGTTGAAGGCCATCGCCGTCATGATGACAATCGGCAGATAGATGAAGCCCAGCACCAGGAGCAGATAGGCGAGTGACAGCCCGCTGAGCGACTTCTTCATCATCGCCCGAATTCCCCACGCCCCGTCTGCTGTTCGATCGCTGCCGTCATGCCTTCAGCCCAGCCTGAATCGCGCGCGCAGCAGCGGGTAGCACAGCGCCAGGATCGCCAGCACGATGCCAAGCAGGATGAAGGACAGGGCGGCGCCTAGCGGCCAGTTGAACACCTCCGTAAACTGGTCCTCGATGACGGTGCCCATGGTGATGCCCTGCCTGCCGCCCAGGATGCGCGGCTCCATGAAGGCGCCGACCACCGGTACGAAGGTGAGGATGGCGCCGACCGCCAGGCCGGGAAAGCTCAGCGGCAGGATGATCCGGCGAAGGATGGTGTGGTCGCGCGCGCCCAGCCCCCGGGCGGCGTCCACCAGCGACGGGTCGATCGCCTGAAGGGAGATGTAGCAGGTGAGGATCATGTAGGGCAGGAAGGAGTGCACCAGACCGATCACGATCGCCGGGTAGCTGTAGAGGATGCCGACCGACGGCGCCCATGGCAGCACGGCGTGCACCGCCTGGTCGACGAGACCCTGCTCGCGCAACACCATGGTCCAGGCGAAAATGCGGATCAGCGCGTTGCTCCAGAAAGGCAGGATGACTAGCAGGAGAAGCGCCTCGCGCCAGTATCCGGACAGGCGGTGCGAGAGCACCAGTGCGGCCGGAAACCCGATCAGCGCGCATAGCGCCGCCACCAGCAGCCCGAGTTTGATCGAGCGCCACGCCAGGAAGGAATAGAAGTCCTTGGTGAAGAAGGTTGCGTAGTTGTCGAGCGTGAGGCTCGCGGGTTTCGTGCCGAACGGCGAGGCCGAGAGAAAGCTGAAGTAGAACATGACGGTGATCGGCAGGACCACCGCCACGGTCAGCCACAGGAAAGTCGGCACGGTCAGTGCGAAGATGCTACGCCCCTGCCGCGCCATGGTGCCCTCAGCTCGCTTCCGGTTCCGCCGTTACTGCGCGAAGGACGCCTTCACCTCCTGCCAGAGGTCCAGATAGCTCTGGCGCTGCTCGTCGGTGAGCGGTCCCTTGAAATTGAGGCGCGGTAACGCCTCGGGAGCAGCGAGAACGGTGCGCGTCAGCGAACTTTCGGGCAACTGCTCGATCGCCTCCTTGTTGGCCGAAACCGGCGCGCCGCCGACCTTTACCCACCCTTGATAGAAGGGCACACTGACCATGTAGTTGATGAAGGCCTCCGCACCCTTCACGTTCGGCGCATCCTTGGCGATCGACATGGCGTCACGGAAGGCGATCGCGCCTTCCTTGGCCACGATGAAGCTGATCGGCAGCTTGTCCTGCACGGCCGCCGCTTCGGTGTTGTTGGTCCACACAGTCGACAGGTCGCATTCCTTGGCCGAGACGAGCTTCAGCCACTCGTCGCCGGACTTCCAGAGCGCCTTGATCTGCGGTTTCAGGGCCAGCAGTTTCTCGCGGATCTTGTCCATATCGGCCGGCTTGTCCGGATCCTGGCCCGTCGCCAGCGCGGCGAAGCGCACCGAATCCTCCGCATCGTCGCGCCAGCAGACGCGGTTGGCGTATTTCGGATCCCACAGCACCTCCAGGCTGGTCGGCGGCTCGGGGAACACATCGGTGTTGTAGCTCACCGAAGTGCCGCCCCACATCCAGACCACACCGAAGTTCGAACCGTCGATGTTGAGTTCGGGACTGTCGCGAAGGTCGGGGAAGAGAACACCGAAATTCGCAATCGTGCTGGTATCGATCGGCTGGATCAGCCCCTCGGCGGCGGCCTGCTGCGTGAAGGCGGCATTGAGTACGACGACGTCGTAGTAGCCCGGGTTCACACGCAGCTTGGTGAACGTCTCGGGGAAGGACGTGATATAGTCGTGGACGACCTTGAGGCCGGTTTCCTTCTCGAAGGCTTCGATAGCCCACGGCTCGTCCGTTCCCCAACCCTTCCAGTTGAGAACACGAACCTCGCCGTCGGCGGCGTGGAGGGCGGCCGTCTGGGTTCCGACCAGAACGGCGACGGCAGCCAAAGCGGATAACGCGCAGGAAGCAACCAGTTTCATCTCTATTCCCCTGAGGTTCGAACCGCACGCGATTCCGGGCGACCGCCCACCATCGCGAAACGGAAGAAGCACTTGTTTATGATAGCGCTTACATGCTTGTATCATAAGGACTTGCTGTCAAGATGGAATCTTGCGGCATCTGCCTCCAGATGATACGGCATTAGGCCAGTCCAGGCGGTAACCCGAACGTAAAGGCCGCCAGGCGCAGACGAGCCGGGAACCCGATGGGCGAATTCGTTCGCAAGAGCCTGACACGGAAAGGCAGCAAGTCCAGCGCCAGCCTGGCAAGCGTGGCCGCGCGCGCCGAAGTGTCGACGGCGACCGTTTCGCGTGTGCTCAACGGCGCGCCCAACGTCAGCAGCGCCGTGCGCCAGCGGGTCGAACAGGCGTTCGAGGAACTGGGCTACGTTCCGAACGGCGCCGCGCGGGCGCTGGCCGCGCGGCGCAGCATGGCCGTCGGCGCCATCGTACCGACGATCGAGAATGGCGGCTTCGCGGCCGCGATCGGAGCTTTCCAGCGCGTGCTCAGCGCCAACGGCTACACGCTTCTGCTGACCTGTTCGAACTACGACGCCGAGACGGAACTGCGTGAGGCCCGCAACCTGCTTTCGCGCGGCGTAGACGGCATGCTCCTGGTCGGCAGCGAGCACCAGGAGGCGCTGGTCGAACTGCTGGGGCGTTATTCCGTGCCGGTCGTCGAGACATGGACGCTGGCGCCCGGCCGGTCTTCGGTCGGTTTCGACAACGCAGCCGCCGCTGCCGCGTTGGCGGAGCATCTGGCAGGTCTCGGCCACCGGCGTATCGGGGTCATCACCGGCCGGCTTGCCGGCAACGACCGCGCTCACCACCGCGTTCAGGGCATCAGGGACTTCCTTTCCCGGCACGGATTGCCACCGGCGCAGGAATGGGGAACCGAACGCCCCTATAGGATCGAGGAAGGCCGCCGGGCGGTGGCAGAACTGGCGGCCGACGGGCGGCTTCCGACGGCGCTCATCTGCGGCAACGACCAGCTCGCCTTCGGAGCTCTGATCGAGGCGGGGGCGCGTGGCCTCGCCGTTCCGGCCGACATATCGATCGCCGGCTTCAACGACCAGGAGTTCGCCGCCCACCTGACGCCGCCGCTCACCACCATCCGCATCCCCGCCGAGGAGATAGGGCGGCGCTCGGCGGAGCTCCTGCTACAGCGCATCGCAGACCCCAGGCGCGCGGGCGAAGCGCTGAAGCTCGGCTTCGAACTGGTCCGCCGCCAAAGCACGGGCGCACCGCCGTGCCGCTAGCGGTCATGCGCCTGCCGTCCGAACCGGCCCAGCATGCGGTGCAGCAGGGCTCTGACGCCGTCGCTGTCGGCCTGGTCGATCCACAAAGCGTTGCGCGGCCGTCCCGTCACGCCGGACAGGTCGACCACGCTCATCCCTTGCGTAAGGCCCGACGCCATCTCGATCGAAACATTGGCGCTCTGTCCCGAAAACAGCGTCCGGTCGAGCAGATAGGCCACCACGCAGGCGTCGTTCAGCGAACACTGATCCTCGCGCAGGCCGTAGCGTTCCATCCTGCGCCTGTTGAAATAGTCCAGCATGCGGGCCGAGGCCGCGGCGACTTCGCCGTCGAGCCTCGATATCCGGGCGATGTCCTCGCTGCCGACCACCACCTGCGAGGTCGCGTCCAGGCTGACCATGGTCAGGTTGACGCCGCTGTCGGCGACGATATGGCCGGCGTGAGGGTCGCATGCCAGATTGAAGGTGGCGCACGGCGTGACGTTGCCGCCGGCTCGTCGCGCCCCGCCCATAAACACCACTTCGCCGATCAGCTCTGCGATGTGCGGCGCCTTGATCAGCGCGAGCGCAAGATTGGTCAGCGGCGCGAGGCAGACCAGCGTCACCGGCCCGGACGCTCCGGTCACCGTTTCGATGATGAAGTCGGCGGCCCGGTTGTCGGCGGCCGGCACCGCCTCCGCCGTGTCCGGTCCGAGGCCGTCAAGCCCGGTCTCCCCGTGATAGCCGCTGGCGTCGGCAAGCCGCTTCACGATCGGCCGCGAACAGCCGGCATGGATCTGTATGTCCTGTCTCCGGGCGATGGCGCATATGCGGCGCGCGTTGCGGGTAGCCTGGACGACGTCGATATTGCCCGCGACGGTGGTGATGCCGGCGATGTCGAACGCCTCGGCCGCTGCCATCGCCATGAAGAGGGCGATGGCGTCGTCATGGCCGGGATCGCAGTCGATGATGATTCGGTCCATGTCGGGGTCCTGTTGGCAGCCGTAGCAGAAGCGGCGTTCAATAAGCCTCGCGCCGCCGCGCGGGGCAACAGCATATCGGCCGAAACGGCCCATCGAGGAGGAGAAACGACGTGCCGTCCAACAAGCTGAGCATTCCCGACCTGGCAGGCAAGGCCGTCCTGATAACCGGAGCGTCGACGGGGATCGGCGCCGAACTGGTACGCGCCTTCGCCGCCCAGGGCGCGATGGTCGGCATCCACTACCATTCCAGCGGCAAGACAGCCGAGGCGCTCGCCGAGGAGGTTGCCGCCACGGGCGCCCGCGTTCGACTCGTGCGGGCGGACGCGATGAAGACGGACCAGCTGCGCCGCGCTGTCGACGCCGTCGCGGAGGCCTTCGGCACCTTAGACGGACTGATCAACAACGCCGGCGGCATGGTCGCGCGCGTCACATACGAGGCCATGACCGACGCGCACTACGACGCCGTGATGGATCTCAATGCGCGCTCTGTGCTCACGGCTTCGGCGGCGGCGGTACCCTACCTCAAGCGCCAGGGCGGTTTCATCATCAACACGGCGTCGGTCGCCGGCAGGACCGGCGCGAGTTCGGGAGCCGGCGTCTACGGCTCGTCCAAGGCCTTCGTCGCCAACGTCACGCGCGGAATGGCAAAAGAGCTGATCGGCCACGACATCCGCGTCAACGCCGTTTCGCCGGGCATCATCGACACGCCCTTTCATGAACGATACACCACCCCGGAGCAGATGAACGTGATGCGCGCGACGATCCCGCTCGGCCGCATCGGCACGCCTCAGGAATGCGTCGGAACTTACCTGTTCCTCGCTTCGAAACTGCTCTCCGGCTACATCATCGGCCAGACCATAGAGGTCAACGGCGGTCAGCTGATGCCGTGACGGCCCGGTCGCCGGCGGCCGGCTCAAATACGAACAGACCGACGTCGATGGTGCGGGCGCGGAAGCCCGCCTCGCAATAGGCCAGGTAGTAATCCCATAGGCGGAAGAAGCGCTGGTCGAAACCGAGCGCTTGGATCGCGGGCCAGTTGCGACGGAAGCGGCGCCGCCATTCCGCCAGCGTCAGCGCATAGCTGCGGCCGAAGCTCTCC
>JAEUMA010000332.1 GCA_016793565.1 Rhizobiaceae bacterium | reverse complement strand
TCGAGGATCCGAAGGAGCAGGAAGCGTTCAAGGCCAAGTACGGCCGCGACCTCGCGGTGCCCCAGACCTACCAGGAAGCCAAGGAAGTCGCCGAGTTCTTCACCCGTCCGGACCAGGGTCTCTACGGCTGGGGCCAGATGGGCGGCCGCGACTACGACTTCGCCACCACGGCGTCCAACTCGTTCCTGTGGTCGTTCGGCGGCGAGCTCTACAATCCCGCCACCTTCGAGGTGAAGGGCTATCTCGACTCGCCGGCCTCGGTCGACGGCGTCCAGGCCTATGTCGACATGTTCAAGTTCGGGCCTCCCGGCTCCGGCAACTGGGGTTTTGACGAGGTCAACGCGGCGTTCCAGCAGGGCCAGCTCGCAATGGCTATGCAGTGGTTCTACTTCAACGGCTCCAACGCCGACCCGAAGGTGAACAAGTTCGCCGACAAGACCGCCTTCGCCGTGCTTCCGGGCGCGGTCGGCCGCGACGGAAAGTTCCGCCGCCAGTTCTCGGTCGGCGGCCAGGGCATGGGCATCAACAAATATTCCAAGAAGCTGCCCGAGCTGACCAAGTTTATGGAATGGTACTTCCAGCCCGAGCAGCAGAAGCGCTACGCCGCCGTCTGCCAGACCGGCCTGAAGGCGGTGCTGGAGAGCCCCGACTGGCAGGGCCTGAACTCCTACAACAGGCAGTTCTCGACGGCGCTGCAGTACCTCAACGACTACTGGCACCTGCCGGAGTATCCGGTGCTGCTTGACCAGCTGCAGGAGGAGGTGTCCAACGCCATCTCCGGCAACAAGACGGTCCAGCAGGCGCTGTCCGACGCGGCCGATAAGAACGAGCGCACGCTCGAGCGCGCCGGCTACGAGATCAAGCGCGGAGACAAGACGCCCGAGGTTCCCGACCAGGAAATCTCGCCGGTGGGCGTCGACGGGGTCGTGCCGGTCAACTGAGCGGCATCCTCCCGGGCCGGCGCGCGGCGTGAACCGCCCGCGCCGGCTGACCTTCGGACTGGCGTTTCCGCTGTCGGGACGCCATCCTGCCACAAGCCATCGCGGGCCGCCCATGGTCCCCCGCATCGACAGGGCCGTCATGACCAGATCCAAGACATCGGCGATCGACCATGCCGGCCGCTGGCTGCTGTTCGGCCTCCTCATCGTCTACACGCTCTACAATCTCGGCCCGATCTTCTGGCTGATCATCTCGTCGCTGAAGAGCCGCATGGACCTGTTCGCCATGCCGCCGAAGCTGATCTTCACGCCCGACTTCAGCGGCTACCAGAGCGTGTTCGGCGTGGGTGCCGCGGCGGGTACGGCATCGGCCGTCGGCGTCTTCGATTCGCTGGTCAACAGCGTGATCGTCTCCGTCACCGGAACTGCGCTCGCGGTGTTTCTCGGCACGCTGGCCGGCTATGTCTGCTCGCGTTTCAACTTTCTGGGCAAGGGCGACTTCATGTTCTTCGTCCTGTCGACGCGCATGCTGCCGCCGGTCGCCGTGCTGGTTTTCTACCATCTGATGTTCGCGCGGCTCGGCCTCGCCGACACCCGCACCGGCCTGATCCTGGTCGCCATCTTCGCCAATGTCGGCCTCGCCACCTGGATCATGAAGGGCTTCTTCGACGGCGTGCCGAAGGAAGTGGAGCAGATCGCCATCGTCAACGGCTATACGCGCATGTACGCCTTCACCAAGCTGGTGCTGCCGATGGTCAAGGGCGGCATCGCCGCCACCGCCGGCTTCTGCTTCATCTTCGCCTGGAACGAATTCGCCTTCGCCTCCATCCTGACCACCACCCAGGCCAAGACGCTGCCGGTCAAGATCTCCGCCGCATCGGGCGCCACCGGCATCGAATGGACGCAGATCTGCGCCGCCGGCGTGGTGCTCATCGTGCCGGTGCTGATCTTCTTCTATCTGATCCGCAAGCACCTGCTGATGGGCATGACCTTCGGCGTGCTGGGGAGGCGCTGATCATGACCGCCGCGGCCACCACCCACGAGACCCGCCAGGCCGAGCTGAAGAAGCGCTCCTCCGGACGGCTGATGATCTTCGGCTTCCTCTCGCCGACGCTCGCCATCCTGCTGTTCATGGTCGCCTATCCGTTCTTCTCGCTGGTCTACTATTCCTTCTTCAACTTCTCCGCGCTGCGGCCGGAAGCGGGCATGAAGCCGATCGGCTTCAAGAACTACGCTTTCCTGCTGTCGGACCCCGAACTGTGGGACCGCTTCGTCTTCACCGGCAAGTTCGTGTTCCTGTGCGTGGCGCTGCAGATGCTGATCGGCATCTTCGTTGGCTACCAGCTGCAGAAGAATTTTCGCGGGCGCGACCTCGTCTTCACGCTGCTGATGATGCCGATGATGCTGTCGCCGGTCGTTGTAGGCTTCCTCTGGCGCTACATGTTCAATTCGGAATGGGGCGTCATCAACTTCCTGGTGAGCTCGGCCGGTTTCCCGAAGATCGACTGGCTGGGCCAGACCAATGCCGCGCTGTGGGCGGCCGTGATCGCCGACACCTGGATGTGGACGCCGTTCATCATCCTGCTCGCCACCGCCGCGTTCCGGGGCATTCCGGAGACGATCTACGAATCGGCCGAGGTGGACGGCGCCAGTGCGGCCTACACCTTCTTCCGCATCACGCTGCCGATGTCGGCCCCGGTGCTATTCATCGCGCTGATCCTGCGGCTGATCGACAGTTTCAAGCAGTACGACCTGTTCTTCGCGCTGACCGGCGGCGGGCCGGGTTCGAGCACCATGACGGTGTCGTTCGCCGTGGCCAAGACAGCCTTCAGCTACTTCTACACGGGCGAGGCCTCGGCGCTGGCCGTCATCCTGCTCCTGATCATCATCGGCCTGTCGATGATCCTGGTGCGTCACCTCGGCAAGATGGGCGAGAAATACTGATGGCCGAGATCGAGCTGAAAAACCTCAGTGTCGAGTTCGGCGCCTTCAAGGCCGTCGATGACGTCAGCCTGACCGTGAAGGACGGCGAGTTCGTCGTCTATCTCGGCCCGTCAGGCTGCGGCAAGACGACGACGCTGCGCTGCATCGCCGGCCTCGTGAAGGCGACGTCCGGCGACGTGCTGTTCGACGGCCGGCGCGTGAACGAGCTGTCGCCCAGCGAGCGCAACATCGCCATGGTGTTCCAGTTCGTCTCGCTCTATCCGCACCTCACCATCCGCGAGAACATCGCCTTTCCGCTCAAGGCGCGCGGAACGCCGCGCGCGGAGATCGCGCGCAAGCTGGAATGGGTCACCGGCGTCTTCAAGCTGGGCGATGAGCTCAACCGCTATCCGGCCGCGCTGCCGCCCGGCGCGCGGCAGAAGGTGGCGCTGGCGCGTGCCGTCATCCGCAATCCGGCGGTGCTGCTGCTGGACGAGCCGCTGTCGGCTATCGACGAGCAGTTCCGCGAGGAGATGCGCTGGGAGCTCGGCCATCTGCAGCGCCAGCTCGGCGTCACCACCATCTACGTCACGCATGACCAGCGCGAGGCGATGAGCCTGGCTGACCGAATCGTGCTGATGAACAACAGCCGCATCGTCCAGGTCGGCGATCCGGACTCCATCTTCCTGCAGCCGGTCGACATTTTCGCTGGCCAGTTCATCGGCTCGCCGTCGATGAACCTGATCGACCTCGTGCCGGTCGACGGCGGGCTGAGGCTGGCCGACAGCGGCGTGACGCTGACGGCGCAACGCCACAGCCTGCCCGATTGGGCGCTGAAAAGTCGCCGCAAGCTGAAGCTCGGGATCAGGCCGCTCAACGTGCACCTGGTCGAGGACGAAACCGGAGCGGGCTCGGACATCGCCGTCGACGACGTCTTCTCGGTCGGCCGCGAAAGGTTCTTCACCTTCCGGATCGGCGACACCATCCATCAGGGCGTCGACAAGCGCGGCAAGCGGGCCGCGGGCGAGGGACGCGTGCATTTCGATCCAGACGGCCTGCTGTTCTTCGATGCCGAGACCGGGCGGCGCGTTGTCGCGGAGGAGCGGCCATGAGCGGCATGCTGCGCCTCGAAGGGCTGCGGAAATCCTACCGTGGCAAGGGTGCATTGCGCGGGCTCGACCTCGATGTCGCCGACAACGAGATCTTCGCGCTGCTTGGTCCGACCGGCGCTGGCAAGAGCTCGACGCTGCTGGCATCCGCCGGCCTCATCGACCTCGACGCTGGCCGCGTGCATCTGGCCGGCCGCGACGTCACCGACGCCGACCCCGCCAGCCGCGACGTCTCGATCGTGTTCGAAGGCTTCAATCTTTTGCCGGTGCTGGACGTCAAGGACAACATCGCCTTCGCGCTGCGTTCGCCCGCCTATCGCGAGGACGACGGCGAGATCGCCAGGCGCGTCGGCCGCACGGCCGAGCTGCTGCGCATCTCGCATCTGCTCGACCGCGACGTCGGCACGCTGTCGGGCGGCGAGCGTCAGCGCGTCGCCATCGCACGCGCCCTGGTACGCCGGCCGAAGCTGTTCCTGCTCGACGAGCCGCTGTCGGCGCTCGACCTCAAGCTGCGCGAGGGTCTGCGCGCGGAACTGCGCGACATCCACCGGCGCGACCGCTCGACCATGCTTTACGCCACGCACGACTACCACGGCGCCATCGCCATCGCCGACCGTATCGGCATTATCGACGGCGGCGTGGTACAGCAGTCCGGCACGATCGAGGAGATTTTTTCTTTGCCGGCAAACGTTCTCGTCGGCAAGCTTGTCGGCAGCCCGGCGATGGCGTTCTTCGATGCGGCGATCGCCGACGGCCACGTCGCCATCAAGGGCAGCGCCCAGCGCATGCCCGTTGCCGGCTTCGGCGAGGTCGCCCGGGCGGGCGGCGAGGGTCTTGTGTACGGGGTCTGGCCTGAGGACATCGAGATTACGGCCGCCGGAACGCCGGGCGCAAATGCCGGCTCGGTCTATGCGCTCGACAATCGCGGCTTCGAGCGCGCCGTTCAGGTGGAAACCGCGGCCGGATCCTTCCGCAAGGTGGTTCCGCACACGACGTCGCTGAAGCAGGGCGATGCCTGCGGCTTTGTACTGCCAGCGACGGGCGGCTTCCTGTTCGACCGCGCGACCGGCAGGCGGCTGTCGCAGCAGGACGGGAGCCCGGCATGAACGCCCTGACCCTCAACCGCCTGTACCGGCTGGCCAGCGCGCTGATCCTGATCGGCTTCGCCATGCTGTGCCAGCCTTTCACGCACGACATATTCGTGTACGGCTTTCCCGTGCTGCTCGTGGGCGTTCTGCTTTTCATGGTGCTCGACCACATTCCCGAGCGCGTGGCCGAGGAGGAGGACAGGAATGGCTAAGGCCGCCAAGAAAATCATCAACGACCCCAAGAAGGTCGTGGCCGAAATGCTCGACGGGCTGGTGCTCGCCAATGACGGCCGCATCCGCAAACTGCCCGGCCATGCGGCGATCGTGCGTACCGACCTGCCGGACAGCAAGGTCGCGCTGCTGATCGGCGGCGGCAGCGGGCACGAACCGCTGTTCCACGGTTTCGTCGGCAGGAACATGGGCGACGGCGCGGCCTGCGGGCAGGTGTTCGCGGCGCCGTCTCCCGACATCATCTACGAGACCGGCAAGGCGATCCACCGCGGCAAGGGCATTCTGTTCCTCTACGGAAACTATGCCGGCGACGTGATGAATTTCGACATGGCCGCCGAGATGCTGGAGGACGACGGCATCGCGGTGCGCACGGTGCGCGTCACCGACGATGTCGCCGCGGCGCCGCCGGAGCGGACCTACGACCGCCGGGGCATCGCCGGCGACATCTACATGATCAAGATCGTCGGCGGCGCCTCCACCGAACTCGACACGCTGGACGAGGTCGAGCGCGTCGCGAAAAAGGCGGTCGCCAACGTCCGCTCGATCGGCGTCGCGGTTTCGGCCGGCTCGATTCCGGAGACGGGCAAGCCGACCTTCGAACTCGCCGACGACGAGATCGAGATCGGCATGGGCGCGCATGGCGAGGCCGGCGTCGCTCGCCAGAAGCTCGCTCCGGCCGACGCGGTAGCCGATCAGCTGATGGGCAAGCTGCTCGACGATCTGCCGTTCAAAAGCGGCGACGAGGTGGCTCTGCTGATCAACAATCTCGGCGCCACCACCATGATGGAGATGCTGATCGTCAACCGGCGCATCCGCCAGATCCTCGAGCAGCGCGGCATCAAGGTTCACCGTACCGACGTGGGCACCTGGCTGACGGTGCAGGAGATGGCCGGCTTTTCCGTCACGCTCATGAAGCTCGACGACGAACTCAAGCATTATCTCGACATGCCGGCGGAATCGCTCGGCTATTCCAGGATGTGAGGCAGGCCATGGCCGATACGCTCGACACCGTACAGTCCACGGACATGCTCAAGGCCGTCTCGCAACGCGTCATCCAGCAGGTCGACGTGCTGACCGATGCCGACCTAGCCATCGGGGACGGCGACCACGGCATCGGCATGCGGCGTGGCTTCGAGGCCGCGCTGGCAAGCCTCGAGGCGGCGACGCCGGAAAGCATCGAGGCCGCCTTCAAGGCGACCGGCACGGCGATCCTGTCCAACACCGGGGGTGCTGCCGGCGCGGTGTTCGGCACGCT
>JAEUMA010000165.1 GCA_016793565.1 Rhizobiaceae bacterium | reverse complement strand
ATCAGGCCTTCCACACGTTCGATCTGAAGGTAAGGCTTCTTGTCGCCGAACACCGTCACCAACTCCAACAGATTGGAGGTACCCGGCATGGCATGACGCTGGAAGACTTGCTCGCCGCCGATCCCCTCAGGCGCCCGGATGATCGAGCAGGGTCGGCCCCTGAGATGCTCAATAAGCCACGAACCGACAGCTTCGTGGTACCGGGCAAGATCCTCCTTGGTGACCGGTACTGCGTCGTTCGCGTCGGGCCATAGCGGCTTGTCCGGGTTCGATATCAGTACGCCCATGATATCGACCTTGCCACCGCGACGGGGCGGTTTTGCGGAAGTGGGTTTCGCCGGCTGCGGCACCTCGGTCTTCGACGGCGATGCCGGCTTCTCGACCTCAACCTCCACCGCCGGCTTGTCTTCGCGCAAACCCTTGAAGACGCCTTGGCGAACAAGCCCGTCCGACGTCCAGCCGGCGAACTCGATCTCCGCCACGAACTCAGGCTTGAGCCAAACGACCCCTGGCTGCTTCTTCGGGGCGCCGATACCGGTGAATGGCGATTTCGCCGCCTCGACCGACTTAAGCTTCGGCAGCATTTCCTTGACCTTGTCTGCTCCATACCCGGTGCCGACGCGACCAACATAGACGAAGTGGTCGCCGCGGTTAACGCCGACCAGAAGGGAGCGGAATTTGCCGTTGGTGGTCGCATATGCGCCGATCACCACTTCATGTCCGGCACGGCATTTGGATTTCGCCCAGGTATCGGTGCGACCGGAGACATAAGGCGCGTTGGCGCGCTTCGATACAATTCCTTCGAGCGACAGGCGACAGGCCGAGCGCAGCACGGCCTCACCGCCGGTCTCGAAGTGTTCGACGAAGCGAAGGCGGTCATCCGTCGCGTGGTCGGCTAGAAACTGCTGCAACCGTGCCTTTCGCTTGGTCAGCGATGCTGCGCGAAGATCTTTGTCACCTTCAAACAGCAGATCGAAGGCGAAATAGACGAGTGCATCGGTCTTGCCCTCTGAAAGTGCGGCCTGCAAAGCGGCGAAATCCGGCGCGCCGTCTTCGTCGAGCGCGCAGATTTCCCCGTCGATGATCGCGTCCGGTAGATTTTTGGCGCCTCTCGCAATAGCGGGAAATCTGGCGGTCCAGTCGAGCCCCTTGCGGGTCTTTAAGGTGACGCCACCATCCAGCACCCGCATCTGGATGCGGTAGCCGTCGAACTTGATCTCGTGCAACCATCCAGTTCCAGAAGGCGGTCGGACCAAGGTTTCGCAAAACTGCGGGGGAATGAAGTCTGGAAGATTGGCGGTAGCCGCCTTTGACGTCTTCTTTATTCTCGTCTCTGCCTTCCGCTCGTGTGCGGCGAGGCCCTTGCAACTGACCCACACCGCATCTGCATCTACCTTGGCGCCCTGGAGCATGAAAGGCTTGGGCTTGCGACCCTTGCCGGCGGCGATGGCCTCCATGGTGCGGCGGGAAGCAACTGAGGTATTATTCTCCTCGAGGACCGCAGCGCCGTTCGTCTCGACGGCAAAATCATCACGGTGTTTAATGAGCAGCCAGTTGGTGCGCTTTCCTCGTCCCCGGTCGTGCGCCATGCGAACCAGCACGAAGCTGCCGTGCAGGCGCTCACCCTCCAGCGTGAACTTGAAATCGCCCTTCGCAAGAGCCTCCTCAGGGGTCCTATTGCCTTCCGGATCCCAATATCCGCGGTCCCAAAGCATGACCGTGCCACCGCCATATTGGCCTTTCGGAATTGTGCCTTCGAAATCGCCGTAGTCGAGTGGGTGATCTTCGACCTCGACGGCGAGGCGCTTGTCATGAGGATCGAGCGAGGGGCCTCGTGTCACCGCCCAGGATTTGAACACGCCATCCAGTTCGAGGCGGAGATCGTAGTGAAGTCGAGTTGCATCGTGTTTCTGAATGACGAATCGACGCCGCTTGGACGGTTTGATAGCTTCTTTGCCGCTCGGCTCCTGCGTAAGCTCGAAGTTGCGTTTGGCTTTGTAAATTCGGAGCTTCTCGCGCGCCATCACGTCCTCGATCGTGCAACAGTTGTTTCTCAACGAGAATGCTGGAGGGGAAGAACATGTTCCCTCTAGACACCGGCCGTTCGGTCCTCGATCAAAATTGGCCGAGAAGCCGTTCTGTAAGGATTTGATGGCCTACCGAACGGTGGGACTGCTGTCCCGCTCGACCGAGGTGGCGTCGCCGGCCTCCGAGGCGTTCGCTTGCGAATTGAGCGAGGTCGTCAATACGCAGAGCCTGGAATTGGGGCTGAAGCCCTGGCCCATCGAGTAAGACGCCTCGGAGGGTCGCGATTTGCGGAGCAGCAACCGCCGGCTGGCGCACGATCCTATGTCGCCGGATTGGGCGCCTTCGCCATCATGGCGCCAAGCAGCGCCGACAGGGCGCAGAGAGCGATGCCGATCCAGACGGCGGACATGTATCCGCCTGTCCGTTCGAACAGCAAGCCCGAAAGCCATGGTGCGACCAGTCCGGCGAGGCCATAGGAAACGATGAGCTTGCCGTAAACGGGGCCGATCATGGCCGCGCCGAAGCGCTCGCCGATGAGGATCGGCATGAAGGAGGCCGACGACCCGAAAGCCGCGCCGACGGCCAGCGCGCCGGCGATCACGACCACCGGCGAGGACAGATTGAGAGAGGTGAGGCCGATGGCGATCAGGATCGACGCTCCGATCAGGGTGGCGCGGCCGGAAGTGACCTCCACGAGCTTGCCTCCCAGAAGACTTCCGCCGAGGTAGCCGACCGTGAGCATCGCCAGTGTGGTGTCGATGGTGCGCGGCGACAGGCCGTTCGAGGCCACCATGCCGGCGGTCTGGGATATGGCCAGCAGGCCGCCGTAGCATATGGCGAAAAAGGCGATCCCCAACACAACTATGCCCGGATCGGCGAAGCTTGGCGGCGTCGGCGACGCTTGCCCGGACGGGGCGCCATCGACGGAGCGGTCTT
>JAEUMA010000138.1 GCA_016793565.1 Rhizobiaceae bacterium | reverse complement strand
CACCGGCAGTCCGTCCGGGGTCTGCGCCACGATGCCCGCCCATTGCCGCGTCACCGGCAGGGCGGCGACGGCCGGGAAGTTGAGGCTGTGGATAGAGCAGGCCATTGCCTGTCCCGCCACCGTCGCCTGGTCCAGGTCACTGCCGATCTCGTAAGCGCAGCCGAACTGCAGCGACCCGTCCTGAAGGCTGGCGATCTGCTCGGTGAAGCCGAGCTCGGGCCGGATCAGCTCGGAGGGCTCGCGCGGCAGGCTGGCGGGATCGACGCCGGCTGGCGTGAAGAAGCGGAACAGCGACTGGCCGGCGACCACCGGCTCGATGCGGAACGGCGCGACCGTGGTCTCGGCGGCCTCGAAGCGCGTCGGCAAGAAGGGGAACGCCAGATCGAGCGGCCGCAGAAGATCGTTCGACCAGGGGCCGCCGGCAATCACGACCGTCGGCGCGGCGATTTCCCTACCGTCTTTCAGGCGGACGCCCCGGCAGTGTCCACCGGCGGTGAGCACTGCGCTGACACAAGCTTTCTCGTCGATCTTGCCGCCCGCCGCCACGAAGGCGTCGGCCACGTGGCGAAGCAGCCGGCGCGTGTCCTGGTGCGCGTCGAGCGGATTCCATACCGCACCCGACACTTCGGGTCCGATCGCCGGGGTCAGTCGGGCCAGTTGCGTACGGTCCAGCAGTTCCACCGCTAGGCCGGCGGCGACGCGGTCGGCGACGAACGCGCGTGCCACCGGTTCGTAGGCGGGGTCGCGATAGATGATGAGGCCGCCGCAGGCGCGGAAGCCGAAATCGGGGAAGGCATCGGCCAGCGTTCCCGCGAACTCCCGTGCCGCCAGCGAGAAGCGCATCGAGAGGCCGGCCGCCTTGGTCTGCAGCCACAGAAAGCCCGGATTGCGCCCGGAGGCCGCCCAGCCCGGATGGTGGGCATCCATCAGCGCAACGGAGAGACCTGCCTTGCGCAGGTAGTAGGCGGTTCCTGTTCCGGCGATGCCGGCGCCGACCACCACCGCGTCGAAACGTTCCCCCGTCACCAATTCAGCCCCGTTGATTCGAGTATGCCGGCCAGCTTCTCGATCATGGCGCGGCAACGTTCCATCTCTGAAACCGCAATGAACTCATCCGGCTTGTGTGCCTGGGCTATCGCGCCGGGGCCGCACACCACCGAAACGATGCCGGCCCGCACGCTGAACTGACCAGCTTCGGTGCCGTAGGCCACCTTGGCATGGTCGTTGCGGCCGACGAGCTGCTTCATGAAGGTGACCGCAGGATGGTCGACGTCGGTCGACAGGCCGATCAGCTCGACGATCGGCTCGACGACGATGTCGGCCTCGGGCGCCACGGCACGCATGCGCGGCAGGATGGCGGAGGCCGCATGCGAGCGGATGCGTTCGATGACCGCACGCGCATCGACCTCGGGCAGGGCGCGGATGTCGAAGCCGAAATCGCAGCGGTTGGGGATGATGTTCATCGCCGTTCCGCCCGAGATCGAGGTAATCGAAATGGTCGAGTGGCTGATGTCGTAGGCGTGGTCGTGCGGCCCGTGGTGGACATGTTCGACGGCCAGGCTGCGGATGAAGCCGATCATTTCGGCGGCGTACTCGATAGCGTTGACCGCAGTTGGCGCCAGGCTGGAATGGGCGCTGGTGCCGGTGACGGCGACCCGGTACATCCCGCCGCCCTTGTGGCCGACGATCACCTGCATGCTGGTCGGCTCGCCGACGATGCAGAGCGCGGGCTTCACGGGCATGACGGCCAGCCGGTCGATCAGGCTGGTCACGCCGGTGCAGCCGAATTCCTCGTCGTAGGAAATGGCGATGTGCACCGGCACCTTGAGGTCGCGCGCCACCAGCGAGGGCACAGCCGCCAACACCACGCCGATGAAGCCCTTCATGTCGCAGGCGCCGCGGCCGTAGAGCAGGCCGTCGGCCTCGCGCAAGGCGAACGGGTCGCTGGCCCAGATCTGGTCGTCGACCGGAACAACGTCGCTGTGGCCCGAAAGGATCACGCCCGGCACCCCGGCGGGGCCGATCGTCGCCCACAGATTGCCCTTTGTCTTCTCGGCGTTCCAGATGATGTCGCAGCCAATGCCGTGTCGGGTCAGAAGCGCCTCGACATAGGCGAGAAGGTCGCGGTTGGGATCGCGCGAAACGGTGGGAAAGGCGATCAGGTCCCGCGTGACCGCGATGCAGTCTTCGAGGCTGATGCGCGGAGCAGCCATCGCGTCAGTCCGCAGCCGTTCGGAATACGGGCAGCGGCGGCAGACCTTCCCTATCGCGCCAGTCGAGGGTTACGCGTTCGCCGATCGTGGCCGTCTCGCCGACGATGTTGGTCAGAAGCCGCGGTCCCTCGTCAAGGTCGACCAGCGCCAGCAGGTAAGGCGGCGGCAGTTCGGGCGTCACCGGCATACGGATGGTGGTCAGAGAATAGATGGTGCCCTTGCCGGCCGACTCGACCCATTCCAGGTCGTTCGATTCGCAGGCCAGGCAGAATGGCCGCGGATAGAACTGGTGTCCGCCGCAGGCGCGGCAATGCTGGACCAGCAGGCGTCTTTCTCCGCAGGCGGTCCAGAAGGCTTCGGTGGTCGGATCGGCGGCGCCGATATCGGAGAGCGGGAAGCGATCAGTCACGGGCGAGCACCACGGTCGAGGCTGTCGAGAAGGCGAGGCCGCCGGTACCGTGCGCCACGGCGATCTCGGCGTTGGGAACCTGGCGGGCGCCGGCCTCGCCGCGGACCTGGCGAACCGCCTCGATCAGCAGCAGGATGCCGAGCGCTCCGGGATGGCAATAGGAGAGGCCGCCGCCGGAGGTCATGGTGGGCAGGCTGCCGCCGGGCAACAGCCGTCCTTCGGCGACGAAAGCTCCGGCCTCGCCCTTGGCGCAGAAGCCGAGGTCCTCGAGATAGAGCAGCACGGCGTGGGTGAAATTGTCGTAGGGCTCGAACACGTCGACGTCGGAAGGCTTGACGCCCGCCATGCCGAACGCCTCGCGGCCGGAGACCACCCCCGGCGTGACGGTAAGGTCTGGGCACTGGGCGACGTGCCACTGCACGTGGCTTTCACCCGCGCCCAGGATGCGCACCGGATTCTTGGCGGCGTCGCGCGCGCGGTCCTTGCGAGCCACGACGATCGCGCCGCCGCCATCGGTGACGAGGCAGCAATCGGCCTTGCGTAGCGGGTCGGCGAGAAGCGGCGAGGCCATCACCTCGTCCAGCGTCAACGGATCGCGGGCCCACGCCTTGGGGTTGAGCTGCGCCCAGGCGCGCGCGGCGAGCGCGACCTGCGCCAGATGCTCCGAAGTCGCGCCGTATTGATACATGTAGCGTGCCGCGCTCAGCGCGTAGTGGCCAATCGGAAAGTGAATACCGTAGGGTGCGTCGAACTGCGAGGCCAGCGAGCCGTCCAGCGCGGCCAGCGCACGCTTGCGGTTCTTGCGGCTACGCTGGCGCGAGGCGTAGCCGATCAGGGCCACGTCGCAACGCCCGGCCGCGATGGCCAGCATCGCATGGTGGACGAAGAATTCGAACGAGGCGCCGCCATGATCGGACGATTCGGCGAAGCGGGGCTGGATGCCCAGATACTCGCCG
>JAEUMA010000122.1 GCA_016793565.1 Rhizobiaceae bacterium | reverse complement strand
CATCCAGCGGCCGAGGCTGTTGCCCTGCGTGGCGAAAGCGAGGGTCACCTCCGGCGGCAGCTTGGCGATGGAGGACTGCGTTCCCGTCTGCGACACGCCGAGGCCGCCGATCACGATGGCAACGCGGGCGCCGCGTGCCTGCGACCACGGCCGCGCATAGACGTCGAAGGGACGGCGGCCATCGGCGGCGCGCACCGGCAGCGGGCCGTCCGGCGAATCCTCCAGCAAAGCGCGGTCCGGCAGGTGGGCGGTACGCGGGTTCTGCGCGACGGCCGAGGGATCGCCGACGACGACGATGCCGCCCGTCGTTTCGTCCGGCGGCGAAACGTGAATGATCGACGGACCAGTCTTCTTGGCGGCGGCCTGCTGCTGAGGCGCCTCGGCGGCGGCAGGCGCGATCGCGACGGCGACCGGCGTCTGTTCGACGGCTGCCGGCGGCGTGCGGAAGGGTTTTTCGCTGAGCGCGATCAGCGCCGACAGGCCGAAAACGCCCAAAACGGTCACGCCGGCGACAATCCGGCCCCGGCCCGCGGTCGGCTTTCCGCGAGGCGTTCCCGCAGGCGGCAGCGACTGTCCGAGAGGGCGCTCGATGTCCTTGGTGAGCGACACGCGTATTCCTTTGCCGGCGGGATCGTCCACTTGGCAAATTCCGCCAGCCGACAAGGCCGGCGGATACGCGCCGCGAACAGGACGGGCAACCCCCGATTGCGCCCGTCCGTCTGTGTTCTACTGGTTCAGGACGGCCTTGTCGGGATTAGGCGGAAAGGCCGGGTTGCTGGTCTTGCCGCGCAGAAGGTCCTCAGCGGCGGAAAGCTGCACGTCGTCCTTCGGATCCGGCGGCACATAAGCTGCCGAGCCCGAGCCCTCCGAACCCTCTTCCGCGCCCTTGATATGGCCGCGCAGGTCGGACTCGCCACGCGACACGTCGCGGCCCTCGAGTTCCTCGGGCAGCGGCTGGTCGACCTTGATGTCGGGCGTGATGCCCTTGCCCTGGATCGATTTGCCGGACGGCGTGTAGTAGAGCGCCGTCGTCAGCCGCAGCGCACCGTTCTCGCCCATCGGGATGATGGTCTGCACCGATCCCTTGCCGAAGGACTGCGTGCCGAGCACCGTCGCGCGGCGGTGATCCTGCAGCGCTCCCGCCACGATCTCGGAGGCGCTGGCCGAACCGCCGTTGACCAGCACGATCAGCGGCTTGCCGTCGATCATGTCGCCAGGGCGGGAATCGAACCGCGTGACGTCCTTGGGATCGCGGCCGCGGGTCGAGACGATCTCGCCCCGGTCCAGGAACGCGTCGGACACGTTCACCGCCTGGTCGAGCAGGCCACCCGGATTGAGACGCAGGTCGAGCACGTAGCCCTTCAGCTTGTCCTCGGGGATCTGCTTCTTGATGGCGTCGATCGCCGTCTGCAGGTCGTCGGACGTCTTTTCGGTGAAGGAAGTGATCTTCATGTAGCCGATGTCGTCCTCGACCCGGAACTTGACCGCCTTCACCTTGATGATGTCGCGCACGATGGTGATTTCGAGCGGCTTGTCCTGGCCCTCGCGCAGGATCGTCAGCTTGATGGGCGTGTTGACGAGGCCGCGCATCTTCTCGACGGCGTCGTTCAGCGTCAGGCCGCGCACTTCCTCGCCGTCGATCTGCGCGATGAAGTCGCCGGCACGCACGCCGGCGCGGGCGGCCGGGGTGTCGTCGATCGGCGTGATCACCTTGACGAGCTCGTTCTCCATGGTGACCTCGATGCCGAGGCCACCGAACTCGCCCTTGGTCTGCACGCGCATGTCCTTGGCCGCCTCGGGATTGAGGTAGGAGGAATGCGGGTCGAGCGAGGAGAGCATGCCGTTGATGGCGCTCTCGACCAGGGCCTTTTCCTCCGGCGGCGTGACATATTGCGCGCGCACGCGCTCGAATACGTCGCCGAAGATGGCCAGCTGCTTGTAGGTGTCGGAACCCGCGGCGTTGGCCACGGTGCTCGGCGCCCCGTAGACCACGCTCATCGCGGTCGCTCCCATCAGGGCCCCGGCGAACAGAAGCGACAGTTTCCGTACCATGTCATGTCCTTCCAGATTGTCGGTCCGCCCACCAGGGTGACGGATCGACCGGTTGTCCATCCTTGCGGAACTCGACGTAGAGTTCCACCGCCGCGTCGTCCTCGGGCGTCCCGCTGCTAGCCAGCCGGGCTTCGCCCATCGCCCCGACCGGTTCGCCAGCAAGCACTGACTGTCCCTGCGCGACGCTGATTCTGCTCATGCCCGCCAGTACGACATGATAGCCATCGCCAGCGTTCAGGATCAAGAGTTGACCGTATGACCGGAAAGGCCCCGCATAGAGAACGCTTCCATCCGCCGGCGCCGTGACGATTGCCCCCGATTGTGTCGCAACCATGTCGCCATGCATCACGCCGCCGTTACCGTCGCTACCGCCGAAACGCAGCTTGGTGCGGCCAGCCACCGGCAGGAATACCTGTCCGCGCAGGGCCTCGAAAGGCAGCGGCCCGGTCAGGCGGTTGGCCTCCGGCACGGGCAGCGAGGCCATCTCGGCATCGCGGCGCGCTTTCTCGTCGGCCGCGTCCCTTTCGACCTCGTCCTGCCGCCGCTTCTTGTCAGCCTCTGCTTCGAGCGAGGCGATCAGTTCCTTGAGCGACTGCGCCTTGGCGGCCAGTTCTTCCGAGCGCTTGCGCTCGGCCACGAGCGCCACCTCTGTCTCGCCCTGCAACCGGCGCTTCTCATCCACCAGCAGTTCCAGGCGGCGTTTCTCCTGCAGCTGGTCCTCGACCGCCTTGGCGAGGCGTTGCCGCTCGCCCTCGATCGACGATGCGATGCGCGACTTCTCGCGCAGGTCTCCCAGCAGAATTTCCGTCTGGCTGCGCAGTTCCGGCACCACGGCGCCGAGCAGGATGGCGCTGCGGACCGAGGAAAGCGCATCCTCCGGCTTGACGAAGATGGCCGGGGGCGGATTGAGGCCCATGCGCTGCAACGCACCCAGCACTTCCGCCAGCACGGACCGGCGGGCTTCCAGCGAAGCCTGCAGCACGGCCTCCTGGTCGCGCAGCACGGCAAGGCGGCCAGCGATGTCCTCGATGTCCTCCGCCAGCTTCTTCTCGGTCTTGGCGGACTGGATCATCGCCGCCGTCAGCGTCGCCTGGTCCTTGCGGATGGTTGCGATATCGGCGGCGAGCTTGGCCATGCGGTCGGCCGACAGGGTGATGTCGCGCGAGACCTGCTCATACTCGGCCTGGCTGGCCTGCGGCGCGACGGGGAGCCGGTCCTCCGCGCGGAGGGCAAGCGGGGACAGCATCGCGCCGGCCGCGACGGCGGCCGCGGCGATTCGCAACCGCGTCGGTGTCAGCATCCCCGGCAATCCAATGGCCACTCCTTCGCCTGCGACCTTAGCCGCCGCACCGTTAACGAAACATCAACCATGCCGCCGCGAACCCGGCGGCGACGGACGTTCTGCGGCGAATTTGGCGAATTGCGGGCTGAGGTTGACGCGCTTGACGTCAGGCGCGGTGATAGGGATGGCCCGACAGGATGGTGGCCGCCCGGTAGAGCTGCTCGGCCAGCATGATGCGCACCAGCTGGTGCGGCCAGGTGGCGGCGCCGAAGGACAGCACCCAGTCGGCACGGCCGCGCATGGCGGCGTCGTGCCCGTCC
>JAEUMA010000119.1 GCA_016793565.1 Rhizobiaceae bacterium | reverse complement strand
GACGTGCTGATGGTGGCGCCGAAGGGCCCCGGCCACACGGTTCGCGGCGAGTATCTGAAGGGCGGCGGCGTGCCCTGCCTGGTCGCCGTGCATCAGGACGCGTCCGGGAACGCGCTGGACCTCGGTCTCTCCTACGCCTGCGGCGTCGGCGGCGGCCGTTCGGGCATCATCGAGACCAACTTCAAGGAAGAGTGCGAGACCGACCTGTTCGGCGAGCAGGTCGTGCTCTGCGGCGGTCTGGTCGAACTGATCCGCGCCGGTTTCGAGACGCTGGTGGAAGCCGGTTACGCGCCGGAAATGGCCTATTTCGAGTGCCTGCACGAAGTGAAGCTGATCGTCGACCTGATTTACGAGGGCGGCATCGCCAACATGAACTACTCGATTTCCAATACCGCCGAGTGGGGCGAGTATGTTTCGGGTCCGCGCATCATCACCGCCGAGACGAAGGCCGAGATGAAGCGTGTGCTGAACGACATCCAGACCGGCAAGTTCACGTCGGAGTGGATGCAGGAGTATCGTTCCGGCATGGCGCGCTTCAAGGGTATCCGCCGCATGAACGATTCCCACCAGATCGAGCAGGTCGGCGAGAAGCTGCGCGGCATGATGCCGTGGATCGCCAAGAACAAGCTGGTCGACAAGGCGCGCAACTGATCGCGTAGCCTGACACGCACGGACGGGCCCCGGTACCAACGGGCGCGGACGGCTCGGCGAGGCGCCTTCGCGGCGCTTCGCCTGCGGGTTGCGAACAGGCGCCGCCTCAGTCGTAGGGCGACAGGCAGGGCCGGCGCGGCCCGTCGTAGGGCTGGAAGGTGTTGTCGGCAGGCCGGTAGGACCGGTAGCGGTCGCGGCACCAGTCGGCGTGCATTCCAGCATTGGCCGGTCCGGAGACGGCCGGATTTCCGTCGATGCGGCGGGGAGCCGCGACAGGCGGGGTCGCGTAGCCCGGCTTTGGCACGTTGAGGTCCATATAGGCATCGGGCTGACGGTAGCCGCTGTCGTTCAGCCGGTAGTCGTCGGCCGGCCGCCAGCGGCGCTGGCCTCGCATGTCGGGCCGCAGGTCGCGGTAATAGTCGCGGACTCCCGATTTCCGGGACGAGCCGTAGCCGCCAGGGTTGCAAACACCCGTCGCGCCGCAGTTGGGTATCCGGCCGGTGCCGTCGAGGCCGAGCGGATCGCGCACTACCGGAAGCCCCGTATTGGGACCGATTAGCGGCGGTTGGATCAAGGTGTCCGCCTGCGCGGAAACGCCGAGCGCCGCCGCGATGGCCAGCGCCGTGACTGCGACTGTCTTGGTCCAGATGGGCATGGCTCCTCCACGGCTGGGGCTTCCCATCGATATATAGAGGGGGCCGGACTGTTCGTCATGGTCGGGGCCGTACACATGCCAGCGCTGCTGCGCCCTTGTTTTCGCCCGTGCCGAAGGGCATAGGTCGCCAATGTCTTTGCGGCTTGCCACCTTCAATGTCGAGAACCTGATGAACAGGTTCGATTTTTCCGGCTATCGCAACGAACTCAACCAGGATCGCACGCTGGCGCTCTACGCCATAGAGAGCGAGGCCGAGTACAAGATGCTCGAGCAGGCGCGGGCGGTCGCTCACACCGACGATACGCGCCAGCTGACCGCGCTGGCCATCGCCGAGACGCGGGCCGATATCCTCTGCCTGCAGGAGGTGGACAATATCGAGGCGCTGAAGGCCTTCGAATATGGCTACCTGTTCAAGATGATAGGGCAGGGCTACCGGCAGAAATACATGACGGCCGGCAACGATTCGCGCGGCATCGACGTGGCGCTGCTGGTGCGCGAGCAGACGGCGTATGGCGAGCCGATCGAATTCGTGCGCATGACCAGCCACGCCCATGTCACCTTCGAGGAATTCGGCCTGCATACGCCGGAACTGGCCGCGCTGGGCGAGAAGCCCTACGAGCGCATCTTCCGGCGCGACTGCCTCGAAGTGGACCTGACCATCGCGGGACGGCCGCTGACGCTGTATCTCGTCCATTTCAAGTCGATGGGCAGCCCGCGCAACGGCCTGACCGGACGCGAGGCGACGATGCCCATTCGCGTCGCCGAGGCCAAGGCCGTGCGGCGCATCATCGAAGAGCGCTTCGGGGGCGAGCACGCCGCCGGCAAGCGCTGGGCGATCTGCGGCGACTTCAACGACTATCGGCAGCGCACCATCATCGGCGGCGACACGCACCAAGGCTACAGCTTCGACATCGTCGACGAGCCGGTCTCCTGCCTCGACGTGCTGCTCCAGGACGGCTTTTGCGTGAATGTCGTCGAAAGGCGCCCGGCCGACGACCGCT
>JAEUMA010000113.1 GCA_016793565.1 Rhizobiaceae bacterium | reverse complement strand
CCGAGGCCCGAGAGCGAGACCTGCGCCAGCGCCTCCTCGACCCGCCGCCGCTCCTCGGCCGGATCGAGCCGCTGCCGCTTCAGGCCGTAGGCCACGTTCTTCTCGACGTTCAGGTGCGGAAAGATGGCGTAGCTCTGGAAGACCATGTTCGTCGGCCGCCGGTTCGCCGGCACGCCCGTCATGTCCTGGCCGTCGATGCGGATCGTGCCGGCAGTGGGGATATCGAAGCCGGCGATCATGCGCAGCAGCGTGGTCTTGCCGCAGCCTGAGGGCCCCAGCAGCGAGAAGAACTCGCCCGGACGGATGGTCAGCGAAGCCTGGTCGAGTGCGCGGAAACTGCCGTACGCTTTGCTGACCTCGGTAATCTCGATCATCGGACGGTCAGGCAAGGGCCACTCCTTCGCCGCTACGGCGCGCGACGCGCCGGCGCATGATCTCGGCGATGCTGAGAAGGATGAACGAGCCCACGAGCAGAAGCGTGCCGAGGGCGAGGACGGCCGGAAGCTTGGCGGCGAAGCGCAACTGCCCCCAGATGTAAACGGGCAAGGTCGATTCCGTCCCCGTGAGGAAGAAGGCCATGATGAACTCGTCGAAGGAGATGGTGAAGGAGACGAGCAGGCTGGAGATGATGGCCGGCGCCACCAGCGGCAGCGTCACCCGCGTGAACGTGCCGTAGGCGCTTTCGCCGAGATCGGTCGAAGCCTCTTCCAGGCTGCGGTCGAAGCCCTCGAAGCCGGAGGACAGAACCGTCACCGAATAGGGCAGGCAGATCAGAACATGGCCGAGCACGACGGTGAACAGCGAAAGGCTGAGACCGAGTTGCAGCAGCACCAGCAGCATCGACACCGCGACGATGATCTCGGGCAGCACCAGCGGCGCCATGATCAGGCCGCTGACGGCACGGCGTCCGGCGAAGCGGTAGCGTGTGATGGCGCGCGCGGCGCAGATGCCTAGCACCGTGGCCAGAATGCTCGCCGCCACGCCCACCATCAGGCTGTTCTTGGCCGCGTCGAGCAGGGCCGGCGTCTGCGGCAGGCTCTGGTACCATTTGAAGGTGATGCCGGAGAGCGGCAGTTTGGGCACAGGCGAGGTGTTGACAGAGAACACCGGCAGCAGAAGCGCCGGCAGATAGAGGAAGATGACGTAGAGCACCGCGTAGGCCGGCAGCCAGTAGAGCGCGAGGCGGCGGCCGAGCGTCATCGCGCCGCCCTCGCCGCGGAGCGGATGATGAACACCGCGACGGCCGCCATCGCCGTCACCACGGCCATGGTCGTGACTGACAGGGCAGCGCCGAGCGGCCAGTTGGCCGTCTTGCCGAACTGCGCCTGAATGGCGTTGGCGATCATGACGCCGTCCTTGCCGCCGACCATGCGCGGGGTGACGAAATCGCCGACCGTGGGGATCATGACGATCAGGAGGGCCGCGATCACGCCGGGCACGGAAAGAGGTAGCGTCACGCGCAGGAAGCTGCGCAGCGGCCCGTCGCCGAGGTCCGTGGCGGCTTCGATCAGCGTGCGGTCGACCTTCTCCAGCGAAACGAAGATCGGCAGAATGGCGAAGGCGGCCCAGGCATGGGTGAGCGTGATGACGACGGCACTCGAATTGTAGAGGAATGCGGTGGACGGCTCGTCGATGATGCCGAGTCCCATTAGGGTGCCGTTGAGCACGCCATTGTAGCCGAGGATGACCTTCCAGGCCATCACGCGCAGGAGGTAGCTCGTCCAGAACGGAATGGTGATGACGAACAGCCACAGACCTTTGTGGCGGCCGCCGCGGAAGGAAATGTAGTAGGCGATGGGATAGGCGAGCACCACGGTCGCCACGCTCACCGTGAGTGAGATCAGCAGGGAGCGGATCAGGAGGTCGCGATAGATCGGCTCGGTCAGCGCGACGCGATAGTTCTCGAGCGTAAAGGTACGATCGATCGTCAGGTAGTCCTGCGTCCAGAAGCTGTGCGCCACAACGACCAGGATGGGCACAACGAGCATGACCAGAGCGAACAGCAGCGGCGGGCTGACCAGCGCCAGACCGGTGCCCTGCTCCGTCTGCAGGAATCGCGCGCCTCGCCGCGGCCGCGGCGCGCCTGAGGACGCGCTGTCGGCCGCGAGCGTCACCGGTCGCGACCTCGCCTCGGAGCCATCCGGATACCGTATCGTGGTGTCATCGGTGTTCCCTGCGCCGGGCTCTGTCGGCCCGTTGCGCTGCTGATGCACCCATCTAGTGCGCATTTCGCGATTGAAATCAAGTCGTCGGTCTGCAATATTGATTGAACGGATATTCAAAATAAGTTGGATTTCGACATTATTCCGGGCCGTTGGTCGGGAAGCAACTTTCGGTATCGAGGGATCTCATGGCCGCCATTCGTGAGTACGACCGCAATTTCGGGACGGCCGGGACCGATCCCGAGGCCGTTGCCCGCGCGCACCTGATCCAGCCATGGCCTTTCGCTGGAAGTGTCGGCACGGAGTCGCGCGCCCTGATCGGGTCGGGCGACGGCATCTACATCACCGATGGCGCCGGCAAGCGCCTGATGGACGGTCCCGCCGGCATGTGGTGCGTGAATGTCGGACACCGCCGGGAAGAGCTCGCCCGCGTCCTCTACGACCAGGCGATGGAGCTTTCCTATAACACGCCCTGGTACACCATGAACGCGCCTTCGGCCGAACTCGCGCAGCGCGTCGCCGCCTATGCGCCGGGCGACCTCAACCACGTCTTCTTCACCACGGGCGGCTCCTCGGCCGTCGAAACCGCGCTGCGCTTCATGCAATTCCGCAACAATGTACGCGGCCTGCGGGACAAGAAGATGATCGTCAGCC
>JAEUMA010000054.1 GCA_016793565.1 Rhizobiaceae bacterium | reverse complement strand
TCGGCTTCAGGTCCGTCGACCCTCGCCTCAACTACATCACGCGCTCGACAGGCGCCTCCGCGATGCAGACTTTTCGCTACGTGCGCTGGCCGGCCGCCCTGCCCTACATCTTTTCCGGGCTGAAGATCGGCATGGTCTCGGCGGTAACCGGCGCAGTGGTCGTGGAATACGTTGCCTCCAACCAGGGGCTCGGCTACCTGACGCTCTACGCTTCGAGCCGCTTCGACATGCCTGTCATGTTTGCAGCGATCTTCGCGACCGCGCTGCTCGGCCTCGCCTTCAACCTCGCCCTCGCATCGCTGGAGTTCGTCCTGATGCCGTGGACGTGGCGCGAACCGCAATGAACAGGCAAGAATGGCCGGCATGACGCGTAAGCAGACCTCCAACCCCGGCGGCAGCGCGATTACGCTGCGCGACGTGACCCGGACATTCGGCTCCCGCGACGGCGACCACCACGCGCTCGGCCCCGTCACGATCGAAGCCAGTCCCGGCGAGTTCGTCAGCATCATCGGCCCGTCGGGCTGCGGCAAGAGCACGACGATGCTGATCGCCGCCGGCCTCCTGCAGCCGTCTTCCGGCCGGGTCGAGGTGGACGGCCGGCCGCTGACGAAGCCGCTGACCGATGTCGGCATCGTGTTCCAGGACCATCTTCTGCTCGATTTCCGCACCGCAATCGAGAACGTCATGCTGCAGCAGGAAATCCGCGGCCTCGACCGCGGCGAATTGCTAGCACGAACGCGCGCGCTGTTCGCCAAGCTCGGCCTCGGCAAGGCGGAAAACCGCTACCCGCACCAGCTTTCGGGCGGTATGCGGCAGCGCGTTTCCATTGCCAGGGCGCTGGTCCACGAACCGTCCGTCCTTTTCATGGACGAGCCTTTCGGGGCGCTCGACGCCATCACCCGCACCCAGATCCGCCACGACCTCGAAGCGCTCTGGCTCGAAACCCGCAAGACCGTGCTGTTCATAACCCACTCGATCGAAGAGGCAATCGGCCTCTCGGACCGGGTGCTGGTGATGTCGCAAAGCCCGGGCCGCATCGTCGACGAGATCCGGATCGACCTGCCCCGGCCGCGCCCGGCGCATCTCGGCCACTATGCCGAGTTCGTGCAGTATGCCGACCGCATCTACGCGACGTTCGAGAAGCTTGGCATCTTTGCAAACACCGGCCAGCACTGACGACACATCGGCATCAAAGCCGACCCATGCCATCCCCGTGACTGCCCTCGCGCTGGCGGCAGGCGTGCGTAGGGCAAGCGGGCCTCAGTGCCCGGACGTCGAACGCAGAAGGGTTTCCTTGGCGGAACTGAGATGAGCGCGGCAGGCGAGTTCCACCATGGCAACGTCACGGCTGAACAAGGCCTCGGCATAGGTCAGGTGCTCGCGGATGGCGACCTCGTTGCGCTGCCGCTCGTCATGCTTGTTCCATTGGTAGTGGAAGTGAAAAATGACGGTGATGATGTCGTAGAAACTGTCGATGAAGCGGTTCGGCGTGGTCTGGCTGATCAGTCGGTGGAAGCGGCTGTCAAGATCGGAAAAATCGTGATAGCGCGCCTCGATATGCTCCAGAAGCTCCATGTGCTCCCGGCGCAGCGCCTCGAGCTGATGCCAGCACGGCGCCTCGGGAGGCATGGCGGCCAGCGCCCGCGCGGAGCGCACTTCGAACATCTCGCGGATCTCGAACAGTTCCAGCGCGAAGCTGGTGGTGAAACCCTTGAAGACCCAACCGGCATTCGGGCGCTTCTCGATCAGTCCGAACCGCTGGAAGCGGTTGAGGAATTCGCGGATGCCGGTGGTTGCCACGCCGAACTTGCGGGCAAGGTCGAGTTCGTTGATGGCAGTACCCGGACGCGCATTGTCGCGCAGCATCCACTCCATGAAACGCTCCTCGACCTGGGCCGCCATGGCAATGGTCTCGGAGCGCGGAAAACGCTGCATGTCATGGCTGGACGAATGGACCGTGCGCTCGCGACCGCGGCCGGCGACGATGCCGCCCGCCTTCAGCGAAGCGATCACCTTGCGCACCGTCGTGCGGCTGACGCCGATTTCGGCGCTGAGCGCATTTTCCGACGGTAGCGCCGCGCCCTCGGGCATGCGGGCAACCATGTCGAGGGCGTCGTTGTAGGCACGCTTGAATACGGTGTCCGTCTTCACAGATGCGATCTCCGTTCCTCAGAACTGCATTTTAATCGATAAAAAACAATTTGACGAGTGAGTTTCAAACGGCTTTTTCTCTATAAGAAACTGAAAGGGAGGAGGCCTTGTTGGCCGAGACAACGAGGGAACCGGACACGATGTCCGGGTCCAGCGACGGGGAGAGTCGCGCGGAAGGCGGGGCCGCCGTCGACGCGGCCCTGCGGCTGCTGAGCTTCGGCCCGATGCTGATCCTGGTGTTGCTGATCGTCGTCGTCAGCTTCCTCACGCCGAACTTTCTGAAGCCGGTCAACATCGGGAACATCATGGCGCAGACAGCCGTGATCGCGATCGTGGCGATGGGCCAGCAACTCGTGATCCTGACCAGAGGCATCGATCTTTCCGTCGGCGCCAACCTCGCGCTCGCCACCGTCATGGGCGGCCTGGTCTACAAGGCCACCGACTCCGCAACCCTGGTTATCATGGCGATGCTGGCAAGCGGGTCGCTGGTCGGCTTCATCAACGGGGCCGTCTACGTTTTCGGGAAGCTCCCCCACCCCTTCATCATCACGCTGGCCACGCTCAGCATCTGCAAGGGCCTCGCGCTGGAGCTGTCGATCAATCACACGACAATGCGGGGCATGCCCGAAGCCGTCACCTTCCTGGGCGAGACCTCCCGGCTCGGCGTGCCCAACTCCTTCTTCGTCGTCTTCGGCGTCGCGCTGTTCGTGTTCGTAATGGCCCGATCGATGATCTGGGGGTGGTGGACCTACGCCGTCGGCGGCAACCCCAAGGCCGCCGTCGAGATGGGTATTCCGGTCAACTGGGTGCTGGTGGCCACTTATTCGTTCGCCGGGCTGTGCGCGGGCATCGGCGCGGTCGTCCTCTCCGGGCGGACGGCCGCAAGCTCGCCGCTCTACGGCAACCTGCTGGAACTCGACACTATCGCTGCCGTCATCATCGGCGGCGCAAGCTTTCTGGGCGGGCGCGGACATCTCGGGCACGCCCTCGTCGGCGCCGTCATGATCGGCGTCATACGCAATGCGCTCAACCTGCTGAATGTCAGCGTCTTCTACCAGATGATCGCCATCGGCCTGATCATCGTCATCGCGGTCGAGGCGGACGTGCTGCGCAATCATCTGGAAGCCCGCGCGCGCGCCAGCCAGGCGACGAGGGCGCAATGAGCGGCGTTCCCGTCCTGTCCGTGCGCGACGGTCACAAGCGCTTCGGCGCCGTCCATGCGCTGAAAGGCGTCAGCCTCGACAGCTGGCGCGGCGAGGTGCTGGCCCTGTTGGGCGACAACGGCGCGGGCAAATCCACGCTGGTCCGCTGCATCAGCGGCGTGCATTCGCTCGACGAAGGCGAGATCCGCCTGGACGGCGAGGTCGCCGCGCTGTCGACGCCTGCGCTTGCGCGGCGCGCCGGCATAGAGACCGTCTATCAGGATTTGGCGCTGTTCGACAATCTGACGCCGTCGCAGAACTTCTACTGCGGCCGCGAGATTTCGTTTCCGTCCTGGCTTCCCCGACCGCTTCGCTTCGCGCGCAGGCGTACCATGGACCGCGAGGCAGCTGCCGTCATCAACCGGCTCAAGGTCAAGCTGCCGCGGCTCGACGCGCCGGTGGCGCTGATGTCGGGCGGCCAGCGGCAGGCCATCGCGGTGGCCCGCGCAGCGGTGTTCGCGCGCAAGGTCGTCATTCTCGACGAGCCCACCGCCGCGCTCGGCCTGCGCGAGTCGCGCAAGGTTCTCGATCTCATCCGGCAACTCCGCGACGAGGGCAACGCCGTGATCCTGATCACCCACAACATGGAGCACGTGCTCGAGCTTGCGGACCGCGCGGTCGTCCTGCGCCAGGGCAGAAAGGTCGGCGAGCTGAAGCCCGACCGTACCAACCAGCAGGAACTCGTATCGCTGATCGTCGGCGCCGAGGCCTGAAGGAAACTCGCCGTCCAGCCGGACGGCGATGCGAAGGGCGCTCGAAGGGAGCCGCCCATCAGAGGGAGGAGCACGTTAATGAGGTTCCGTACAATCCTTGCGGGAACGGCGTTCGCCTTGGCGGCCGCCGCTCCCGCAACGGCAGCCGATGCCGTCAAGATCGGCTTCATAACCAAGTTCCCGGTTCCGTTCTTCGCCACCATGGAGAACGCCGCCAAGGAATACGCCGCGGCCAATCCCGGCATCGAGCTCGTCTTCGGCCAGGGTGCGTCCGCGACGGACATTGAGGGCCAGATCGCCCAGATCGAGTCGATGGTGACGCAGGGCGTCCAGGGCATCGCGATCACGCCGGTAGATCCGACGGTCGCCGCCACGCTCGACAAGGCGGTCGCCGCAGGCGTCAAGGTCGTCCTCATGGACAACAATATTCCGGGGTGGGAAAACCGGACGGCGCTTGCCACCACCGACAACTACAACGCCGGCAAGATCGCCGGCGAGTACCTGAAGACCGTTCTCAAGGACGGTGACTCGCTGGGCATACTGGAAGGTGTTCCCGGGGTGCCTTCGCTCGATGACCGGGTCAAGGGCATGCTTGACGGCCTCGCCGGCGTCGACGTCAAGATTGTCGGTCGTGGCGCGACGGACTGCACCGAAGAGAAAGGCATCAGCGTCGCCGAGGATATTCTGACGGCCAATCCCGATCTGAAGTCCATCTACGCGGCTTGCGGGCCGCCGGCAGCGGGCGCGGCCCAGGCGTTGAAGAACGCTAACCTGGCCGGCAAGGTGACGCTCGTCGGCTTCGACTTCTGCTGTGGCGAGGCCGAGGCGCTTCAGGCCGGCATCGAGAATGCGAGCGTGGCGCAGTTTCCCGCCAAGATGGCTTCACTCGGCGTCGAGGCGCTGGTCAAGGCCATCAAGGGCGAGAAGGTCGAGTCGCTGATCGACTCCGGCGCCGCCCTCGTGACAAAGGAAAACATGGCGCAATTCCAGTAACCGTGTGGGGCCGGCGTATAGCCGGCCCCACACTCTTGCGCTGGTCGGCGTCATCAGGAACGAGTGTCTGCGAGCGATTCATGGAAGCTCTAGTCTGCGTGCGGCCCGGCGAACTGCGCCTCGAACGACGAAACCCTCCAAAGGCCGACGCTTCCCGCTTGCTCGTCCGGCCGCGCCGCGTCGGCGTGTGCGGAACCGACTACCACATCTTCGAAGGCAAGCACCCCTATCTGCAATACCCGCGCGTGATGGGACATGAACTGGCCGTCGAACTGGTCGAGGCTCCCGCCGGATCACGACTTCCGGCCGAGCGGATCTTCGCGGTCAATCCCTATATCTCCTGCGGCAAATGCGTCGCGTGCCGCCGCGGCAAGCCAAACTGCTGCACCACCATCTCCGTCCTCGGCGTGCACGAGGACGGCGGCATGGCCGGCCTGCTCGCCATTCCCGCGGCCAATCTCATAGCGGTCGACGGACTGTCGATGGACCAGGCGGCCACGGTCGAATTCCTGGCGATCGGCGCGCATGCGGTACGTCGAGCGGCCCTCTCGTCCGAGGACCGCGTCCTCGTCGTCGGGGCGGGCCCGATCGGCCTCGGCGTGGCGCTGTTCGCTCGACTGTCTGGCGCAACCGTGACGGTACTGGATCGCGACGGCGACCGCACCGCCAGCGCCGGCTCGATCGCCGGTGCGACCCCCTTCGTCGCCGACGACACCGGGCTTGCCGCGCTGGCCGCCTCGATCGGAAACGAAGGCTTCGACGTGGTCTTCGACGCGACCGGCAGCCCCGCTGCCATGGAGAAAGGCTTCGATCACGTCGCCCATGGCGGCCGCTACGTCCTGGTCAGTGTCGTGAGGGAAACGATCACCTTCCAGGATCCGGATTTCCATCGCAAGGAAATGACGTTGCTCGGCAGCCGAAACGCCACGACCGAGGACTTCGAACAGGTCGTTTCCGCCATACGCGGCGGAGCGGTGCCCGTCGACCGGCTGATCACCCACCGCACGCAACTCGGCAGCGCGGTCCGCGACCTGCCGCGCTGGGCGTCAGAGAAACACGGCCTGATCAAGGCGATGATCGAGATTGACTGAGCATTTCCAGCCCGCCAGCATTTCTACGCTCGGTCGAAACGGGCGCCGCGCTCCTACTTGCCTACGCGTTCGCCGCTCTTTTCGTCGAAGAATAGCGTGCGATGCATGTCGGGCCGCACACGCACGGTGTCGCCCGGCTTCAGATCGGCCCGCTCGCGCAGCAGGCAGCGCAACGTCTCGTGGCCGGCGCGGCCCATGACAACCGTTTCGGAGCCGGTCGGCTCGGTGACAGTCACGGTCAGTTCCACCGGTCCCGCCGCGTCGAGCGTCACATGCTCGGGGCGGATACCCAGCACGGCCTTCCTGTTCATGTAGCCGTCGGGAATCGAAGCTGCCGGAACCACCATCCCGTTGTCGGTTTCGAACATCGCCTTCTCGCCGCCGCGAAAGACCCCCGGCAGCAGGTTGATCGCGGGCGACCCGATGAAACCAGCCACGAAAGTGTTGACCGGCCTGTCATAGATCTCGAGTGGCCTGCCGATCTGCTCGACAATACCGTCATGCATGACGACGATGCGATCGGCCATCGTCATCGCCTCGACCTGGTCGTGCGTCACATAGATCGTCGTCGCCCGCAGCCGCTGGTAAAGTTCCTTGATCTCGGCACGCATCTGCACGCGCAGCTTGGCGTCGAGGTTGGACAGCGGCTCGTCGAACAGGAAGACCTGCGGGTCGCGGACGATCGCCCGCCCCATGGCGACGCGCTGGCGCTGGCCGCCGGAAAGCTGGCGCGGATAGCGATCAAGCAGCGGACCGAGCGACAGAATCTCGGCTGCCCGGCGAACGCGCGTGTCGATCTCCGCCTTCGGCGTGCCCTTCAGTCGGAGCGAGAAGGCCATGTTGTCGGCGACTGTCATGTGCGGATAGAGCGCATAGTTCTGGAAGACCATGGCGATATCGCGGTCCTTGGGCGCCATCTCGTTGACGACCTTCGGCCCGATGCGGATCTCGCCCCCGCTGATGCGCTCAAGCCCGGCGATCATCCGCAGCAGCGTGGACTTTCCGCATCCGGACGGCCCGACCAGAGCTACGAATTCCCCGTCGCCTATGTCGATGTCGACGCCTTTCACGACGTTGACGGCACCAAAATCCTTGCGCACGCCCACGATCTGCACCGAAGCCATCAGCGGTCCTCCTGTCTTTTCTTTTTTCGCTTTGCCGGGTCGGATGCCGGTTCGGATTCCGCAGCGTCGCCGAAAGTTGCCTGCGCGACATCCGGCCCTGCCATCGCCACCGTCATGGCACGGGCGGCGGTACGCACCTCGGCCGCCACCTGGGCGATATGATCCGGCGACTGCAGGGCTATCGGCCTGACCATGGAAACGCCGATGGCGCCGATCGGCGAGGCATCCTGGCCGAGTACGGGCGAAGCCACGCAGTAGAGCACGGCGTTGTATTCACCGTCGTCATGGGCGACGCCCTCGGCGCGAACTGCGCCGATTGTCCGCTCCAGCGAGGCGCGATCCGTCACCGTCTGCGGCGTGTGCCGTTCGAACTCGATGCCGGCCAGCAGAGACCGGCGCGACGCCTCGGGCTGGAACGCCAGCAGCGCCTTGCCGAGTGCGGTGCAGTAGAGCGGCTCGAACACGCCGACCCGGTTCTGCACGACGATCATGCCCTTCGAGCCGATATAGTCGAGCAGCATCGCCCTGCCCTTGCTCATTACGCCGAAATGGCCGCTCTCGTTGGTGCGCGCGACCAGCTTTTCCAGGTGCGGACGCGCCGCCGCGACGAGGTTGACATCCTGCACGATGGCGGCGGCCCATTGCAGCAGCCTGCCGCCAACGGCGTACTGCTTCTTCACCGGGTCTTTGCTGACCAGGCTGTTGCGCTCCAGGGTCTGCAGCAGCCGGAACGCGGATGCCCGGTCCATGTCGAGCTCGCGCGCGATGTCGGCCAGCCGCATCGGCTCGCGAGCCTGGATCACGATATCCAGCACCTGCAGCCCCCGCTGCAGGGACTGGACGGTTCCGGCGGCCCCTGCTCCCTCGTCATGCGACCTGTCGTCGTCATGCGGCTCTTCATCCTGCATCATGGGGCTCCGGTTTGGACCGGAGATATACGCACACGTCTGCGTTGCCGCCGCAAGGGAGACGATGGCAAGCGGTGCGCCAGCGGCCGCGCGCGGAGAAGGCAACGCGCCCTCACAGGTCCTGCGCCAGGTAGGCGCGCTGAACGCCTTCCACCCAGTTGCCGACGTTCCACTTGCCGAAGGCGCCAAGGCCTCCGCGCGGATCGTCGCCGAAATAGACCGGAACATGCACGAAGGAGAGCCCGTCATAGGCGAACGCCTCGCGCAACGCGCCTTCGAGCTCAGCCCGCGTGGTGCCACCCGACAACGCCTTGATTCCCTTCACCGACCCGGCGAGAGCGACGTAGTCGACTTCCACGGTGTCGCTGGTCGCGTAGTCGATCCCGTACTGCGCCAGCTGCAGCGACGAGATCGCTGCCATCCGCCGGTTGTCGAGCATGACAATGGTGCCGCGGACGCGGTGCTCAATCCCGTCGATGAGCACCTGCGGGTTCATCGTGAACGAGCCGTCCCCCGTCACCGCGATCACGCGCCTGGGCTTCCGGGCCAGGCCGGAGGCGACCAGCGCGCTGACCGCGAACCCCATATAGGAGGCTCCGCTCTCGGTGATCGTCTGCATCGGCGCGGTGTCGCGCGTGAGCTGGAAGCCGTTGGCCTGGACATCGCCCGCATCGAACAGGCAGGTAGCGCCCTCCTCATGGGCGAAGCGCAGCACCGCGTCGAGCGCGGTCGGCTGAGCCAGCACCGGCTGGCGCCAGGTTTCGTCGACCAGCGGTGGGCAGGAGACAGCCTCGGCGCAGACCTCGCGCCAACGCTTCTTACGCGCGGCGCACAGCTCCAGCCAAGGCGCGGCTGAGGCGGGCGGCCTCGCGCGCAGCGCTTCCACCAGCCGCCGTATCGTATGGCCGAGATCGCCCGGCAGCATGACGGTACGGTTGTAGTGCGCGGCATCGGACAGTTCGCCATTGATGTTGATGACAGCCGCCGCGTTGGGATAGCCGATGCCCGAACAATCGGCCTGGCAGACCGACCGCGTGCCGACGGCGATCAGGAGTTCGGCCTCCTCCATGGCGGCGTTGCCGCAGAGCGAACCTTTGCTGCCGCCGATCAGCATGTTGCGCCGATCGTCGTCGGCGAGCACCCCGAGCGAGCCCGGCGACAACACGCCCAC
>JAEUMA010000039.1 GCA_016793565.1 Rhizobiaceae bacterium | reverse complement strand
GCCAATTGCTACCGCGGCGCACGGGGGCTGTTCGGCGGCGCTTCCTCGCGACTGGTCATCGCCGGCCGCAAGGCGCTACCCGTCGACGAGAGCCTCGGCGAACGTGCGATCCTGCTGGCGCTCGCGGCGACGGCCTACCATGCCGTCGCCCCGGATGCACGCAACGCGCCGGAACTCATCGTCGGCTGTGGTGTCCTCGGGCGTCTGATCGCGCGGATCGTCGTCGCGACAGGCGGCACGCCGACTGTGTGGGAAATCAACGACGCGCGGCGTGCCGGTGGCGAGGGCTACGCCGTGTTGCATCCGCAGGACGACGAGCGGCGCGACTACGACCGCATCTGCGACGTCAGCGGCGATGCCGGCATCCTCGATACCGTCATGGCCCGGCTCGCCAAAGGCGGCGAGATCAATCTGGCCGGCTTCTACGACCAGAAGCTGTCTTTTGCTTTCCCGCAGGCTTTCATGCGTGAGGCACGGATCCGGGTCTCGGCGGAATGGACGCCCGGCGATCTGCATGCCGTCACTGTGATGGTCGAAAGCGGTGCGCTGTCGCTCGACGGGCTTATTACCCATGTGAGCGCCCCGCGCCAATACGAGGAGGCATATTCGACCGCCTTCTCTGATCCGAACTGCCTGAAAATGGTCCTGGACTGGAGGCGCGCCGCATGAACGCTCACGCAAAGGCGCCCGAGGGCGGACTGCTGGCACTGGTCGAAAGCGTCCGCGCCGAAGCCGCGTTCGCGCCTGATCCGGTCGCCGTAGGTGAGGTCAAGAAGGAAACGCAGATCATCGCCATTTATGGCAAGGGCGGGATCGGCAAATCCTTCACACTGGCCAACCTCAGCCACATGATGGCGCAGCAGAACAAACGCGTGCTGCTCATCGGCTGCGATCCCAAGAGCGACACGACCTCGCTTCTGTTCGGTGGACGCGCCTGCCCGACCATCATCGAGACATCGGCGCGCAAGAAGGCGGCCGGCGAGGATGTCGAGATCGGCGACGTATGTTTCAAGCGCGGCGGCGTGTTCGCGATGGAACTCGGGGGGCCGGAGGTCGGCCGCGGCTGCGGCGGACGAGGCATCATCCATGGGTTCGAACTGCTGGAGAAGCTGGGCTTTCACGACTGGGGCTTCGACTACGTTCTCCTCGATTTCCTTGGCGACGTGGTTTGCGGCGGCTTCGGCCTGCCGATCGCACGCGACATGTGCCAGAAGGTGATCGTCGTCGGCTCGAACGATCTGCAGTCGCTCTATGTCGCCAATAATGTCTGCTCCGCGGTGGACTACTTCCGCAAGCTCGGCGGCAATGTTGGCGTGGCCGGCATGGTCATCAACAAGGACGATGGCACGGGCGAGGCGGCGGCCTTCGCAGCCAAGGTAGGCATACCGATACTGGCCTCGATCCCGGCCAACGACGACATCCGCAAGAAGAGCGCGAACTACCAGATCATCGGTTACCCCGGCGGCGAGTGGGGTTCGCTGTTCGCCGAACTGGCCGACAATGTCACCGCATCCGGCCCGCAGCGCCCGACGCCGCTCTCTCAGGACGAGTTGCTGGCGCTGTTCTCCGGCCAGGAGACCGGTGGCGATATCGTGCTGGAGCCCGCCACCCAGGCCGACATGCGCGGCGGCATCGTGATCGCCAAGCCGTCGCTCGAAGTCATCTACGACGCTGTCTGATCGGCATCATGCCATGAACGAGCGCACCGTCATCGCCAAAGCCTCAGCCGAAGCAGTGTACGACACGGCCGGCCAGGTCCTGGTCGACAATGTCGCCCCCGCAGCAGGCGAAACGATCGCTGCCGAAACCGCCGTGCACGCGGACGGCGCCGGCTGTCACGGCGGCAAGGCGGAAATGGCTTCGGCCGCGCGGGCCGCGGGCAATGGCCCGTTGCTGGAGCGCTTGCGCGCGGACTATCCTCAGGGGCCGCACGACCAGCCGCAATCCATGTGCCCGGCCTTCGGCAGCCTGCGTGTCGGTCTGCGCATGCGCCGCACCGCCACCGTCCTCTCCGGTTCCGCCTGCTGTGTCTACGGGCTGACCTTCACGTCCCATTTCTACGGCGCCAAGCGCACCGTCGGCTATGTGCCGTTCAACTCCGAGACCCTCGTCACCGGCAAGCTCTACGAGGACATTCGCGAGGCCGTGTACAAGCTGGCCGATCCCGACCTCTACGACACCGTGATTGTCACGAATCTGTGCGTACCCACCGCCTCGGGCGTGCCGCTGCGCGCCTTGCCGAAGGAAATCAACGGCGTCCGCATCGTCGGTATCGACGTGCCGGGTTTCGGCGTGCCGACCCATGCCGAGGCGAAGGATGTGCTGGCTGGCGCGATGCTGAACTATGCGCGTTCGGAAGCCGCGCAGGGGCCGGTGCTGGCGCCCAAGGGCGGCAAGACGGCGCGCCCGACCATCACGATGCTGGGCGAAATGTTTCCGGTCGACCCCGTCACCATAGGGCGCATGCTCGAACCGCTCGGGCTGGCGGCGGGTCCGGTCGTACCGACACGCGAATGGCGGGAGCTTTACGGCGCGCTGGATTGCGCCGCGGTCGCCGCCATCCATCCCTTCTATACGGCCTCGATCCGCGAGTTCCATGCCGCCGGGCGTGAGGTCGTAGGTTCGGCCCCGGTCGGCGTTGAAGGCACCGCTGCCTGGCTGGACGCCATCGGCGAGGTCTGCGGAATCCCTGTGCGTACGGTGGACGCGGCCAAGGCGTCTATCCTCGCTCCAATCGGCGCCGCGCTCGAAAGCGCGACGATCCGCTCGCGTATCACTCTTTCCGGCTATGAAGGGTCGGAACTGATCGTCGGCCGGCTGCTCAAAGAATCC
>JAEUMA010000558.1 GCA_016793565.1 Rhizobiaceae bacterium | reverse complement strand
TACCATCCCTCCAGCACTTGCCGGATGGGCACTGACCGCGAGGCGGTGGTCGATCCTGCGACGCTCAAGGTGCGCGGCCTCGACGGCTTGCGTGTCTGCGATGCCTCGGTCATGCCGGATGTGGTAGCGAGCAACATCATGGCCACTGTGGTCATGATCGCCGAGCGCGGCGCGGATTTCATTCTGAAGGGTTGAGGACGAACAATGGCGGTAACCGAGAGCCTTGTCAGCACTTACGTCGAATCGGACGGTTTGGCGCTGGGAGCCCTTGTCAACAAAGGTGAGGTGACGCCGGCGGAACTGGTGGAGGCGGCGGTCCTCACCATCGAGAAGCTCAACCCCAGGCTCAATGCCGTCATCCATAAGCTCTACGACATGGGCCGCGCCGAGGCCGCAGCGGTCGACCGGAGCGCGCTGTTCGCGGGCGTGCCCTACCTTCTCAAGGAACTGGCGTCATCCTGGAAGGGTGCGCCGGTGACCAATTCGTCGCGCTACCTGAAAGATGTCGTGGCCGACAGCGACGGCGAGGCGACGACGCGCATCAAGAAGGCCGGCTTCGTGCTCGTCGGCAAGTCCAACGCGCCGGAAAACGGCTGGTCGATCTCGACCGAGCCCAAGCTCTACGGTCCGACCGTCAATCCTTGGCGCGCCGACGTCACCGCCGGCGGCTCCAGCGGCGGCGCCTGCGCGGCCGTCGCCTCCCGCATGGTGCCGATCGCCGAGGCCAGCGATGCCGCCGGCTCGATCCGTGTCCCGGCCTCCTGCTGCGGCGTCGTCGGCATGAAGCCGTCGCGCGGCCGCGTCACCATGGCGCCGCTGGCGGACGTCTGGCACGGCGGCGCTTATTTCCTCGCCAACACGCGGACGGTGCGCGATACCGCGGCATATCTCGACGCGGTCGCTGGCGCGCTGCCTGGCGATCCCTATACGCCGCCCGTGCCTGACGAAAGCTGGCTCTCGCTCTCCGCGCGGGCACCGAAAAAGCTGCGTGTCGGCTACACCGTGACCGCGCCGGGTGGCGCGCCGCTCGATCCGGAAATCAAGGCGACGGTGCTTTCGACCGTAAGGAGATTGGAAGGTCTCGGCCATGCTGTCGAGGAAAAGGACATGGCCTTTGACGCGGAACATGCGTGGAAGACCTACACCCATATGAGTTGCGTGCAGACGGCTCTGTTCTTCGAATGGCTCTCGGGACTGGTGGGCCGGCCGGCGACGGCGGACGATGTCGAGCCGATCACCTGGGCGACGATTGAGCGCGGCAAAGCCACCAGCGGCGTCCGCCACATTTCCGACGTGGAGATCGTGCGCCAGATCGGCCGGTCGATCGTGCAGGACCTGCTGCCCTACGACATCTATATTACGCCGACCCTGACGCAGCCGCCGCGCCCGGTCGGCTATTACGACATGTCGATGACCGACCTCGACGCGTACAACGCGCTGTGGGGCGACGCCGTGTTCACCTTCCCGTTCAACATGTCCGGCCTGCCCGCGATGTCGCTTCCGCTAGGGATGTCGGCGGCCGGCCTGCCGATCGGCGTTCAATTCGTCGGCCGCTACGGCGACGAGGCGACGGTGCTCGCGCTGGCCGGCGTGCTGGAGCAGGAAATGCCGTGGAAGCAACGCAGGCCGCCCGTCTCGGCCTGAGAGAGAAGCCGGCGCACGGCCGGCCGGTTCGCATAACCAGGAAACGCCCATGTCCCACGTCAGCCCGATCCCCTCGCGCATCGACAGCGAGGAAATGCTGGACGACTTCATGTCCGCGCCGCCGCCGGAGCTGTTGCACGATCTCGCCGCTCTCGACGGCGATATCCTCATCCTCGGCGTCGGCGGCAAGATGGGGCCGACGCTGGCGCGCATGGCGAGGCGCGCCGCGCCGACGAAGCGTGTCGTCGCGGTGGCGCGCTTCTCTTCGCCCGGCTTGCGGGAAGAACTGGAAGACGCGGGCATCGAGACGATCGCCTGCGACCTGCTCGATGCCCAGGCGGTGGCCGCGCTGCCCAGGTTCGCCAACGTCGTCTTCATGGCCGGCTTCAAATTCGGTGCGTCCGGCGATCCCGGTCTCACCTGGGCGATGAACGTGCATGTGCCGGCGCTGGTGGCAGACACTTTCCGCGCGTCGCGGATCGTCGCCTTCTCCACCGGCTGCGTCTATCCCTTCGCGGCCGTGCTGGAAGGCGGCTCGACCGAGGATGTAGCGCCCAATCCGCCAGGCGAATACGCGGTGACCTGTCTCGGGCGCGAGCGCATGTTCGAGTATCATTCGCGCAGGCACGGAACGCCCGGTATCCTGTTCCGGCTCAACTACGCCATCGACCTACGCTACGGCGTGCTGCACGATATCGCGCGGAAGATTCAGGAGGACAAGCCCATCGATGTCTCGATGGGCCATGTGAATGTGATCTGGCAGGGCGACGCATGCGCGCAGGCCCTGCGCAGCCTGCTCCACTGCACCACGCCGACCTCGCCGCTCAATGTCAGCGGTCCGGAGGTGCTGCCGGTCCGCTGGCTCGCCACCGAGATCGGCCGCCGCATGGGCCGTGAGCCGATCATCACCGGCGCGGAGTCCGACCGTTCCTGGCTGACGAACACCGCGCGCGCCGTCCAGCTCTTCGGCTATCCGAACGTGCCTGTTCTTTCGATGCTCGACTGGGTCGCCGATTGGGTCGGCGCCGATCGGCGCAGCCTTGGCAAGCCGACCAAGTTCGAGGTGCGCAGCGGGGCGTACTGATTCGCCTCCTCTCTCCCGATCCTGCCAACGCGTTCGTGCAGGGAACCATCGGATGCCGGGGTCGTTATCGCCGCGAAGGCTGCAAGACGCCTTTCCCTTAGACAACGGTGAAGACAGGAGTCGAAGATGAATTGGAATCAGGTCGAAGGAAACTGGGAGCAGTTCAAGGGCAAGGTCCAGCAGCAGTGGGGCAAGCTCACCAACGACGACGTGGACGTGATCCAGGGCAAACGCAAGGAGCTCGCCGGCCGCATCCAGAAGGCCTATGGCCGTTCGCAGGAAGATGCCGAGAAGGAAATCGACCACTGGCTCTCGCGCCACTGATACTTCCTTCAACGCATACATCCTTCAGCGCAGGAATCGCCGGGGCCCCGCACATGCGGGGCTTTCTGCATGAGGCCGCCCTTCCGGCCGGGGCGCGTCTGTGGCTATAAGGCTTGTCGGGCGACAGCGCGGCGGTCTGGCCAAGATGTGGAGAGGTTGACGGTGGGCGACATTCTCTATTCCACAAGGGTATTGGCGACCGGCGGTCGCAAGGGCTCTATCCGCAGCGAGGACGCCATCCTCGACCTGAAGCTGGCCATGCCGAAGGAACTCCGCGGCATGGGTGGAGCGACGAATCCCGAACAGCTCTTCGCCGGCGGCTATGCCGCCTGTTTCGAAAACGCGCTTCTGCGCGTCGCCCGCCAGACCGGCCATCGCTTTGCCGACGGCGACGTGGAGGTCGTGGCCGAAGCAGGCCTCAGCCGCACCCCGGCCGACACTTTCGTGCTCCATGCCAGCCTCGCCATCACGATCGCGGGCATCAACAGGCAAGGGGCGGAGCGGCTGGTGGAGGCCGCCGACGCCATCTGCCCTTACTCCAATGCGATCAGGGGCAATGTCACCGTGGCCAAGACCATTTCCGTACGATGAGCGGTGCTGATGCGGGCGGGCAGGCGCACGGGCATGGCCTTGTCCTCTACAACTACTTCCGCTCCTCGACGTCGACCAGGCTGCGGGCCGCGCTGAACTGGAAGTGCCTTCCCTACGACTATATTGCGCTCCACCTGAGAAAGGGTGAGCATCGCGGCCACGCCTATCTGGCTATGAATCCGCATGGCCTGGTTCCCGCGCTCGTGCTGGAAGACGGCACCTTGCTGCCCAGTCTCTCGCCATCATCGAATATATCGACGAGACGGTGCCCGAACCGCCGCTGCTGCCTCGGGCCCCAGCCGACCGGGCGCGCGTCCGGGCGCTGGCCTATGCGATCGCCTGCGAGGTCCACCCGGTCGACAATCTGTGCGTGCTCGACCCTCTCCGGTCGGCGTTCGGAGCCGACGACGAGGCGGTCACCGCGTGGGTCCGGCATTGGGTCGCGCAGACCTTCGCCCCGCTGGAGTGCATGCTGGCCAACGACCGCCGGACCGGCCGGTTCTGTCACGGCGACACGCCAGGGCTTGCCGATCTGTGCGTCTACGCGCAGGTGTTGAACAACCGCCGCTTCGGCGTCGACATTTCGCCTTATCCGACCATCGCGCGCATTTTCGACGCCTGCGCGGCGCTGCCACCCTTCGCGCAGGCCGCGCCGAAGTGCCAGCCGGACGCGGAGTGAGCTCGGCGGGCGCCGCGGGGAATTCGGGATTTTTCGGCAGGCCTGGAAACGACAAAGCCGCCTGTCCGGCGGCCTTTGGCGGTCTTGTCATTGGGTTTGCCGACATCACCAGCCGAAAGACTGGTGCCCAGGAGAGGACTCGAACCTCCACGCCTCGCGGCACACGGACCTGAACCGTGCGCGTCTACCAATTCCGCCACCTGGGCTAGGTGCGCCGCCGATGTACGGGGGTAGGCCGCCGGTGTCAACGGCTATCTTGCCGGAAATCCGAAGGCGGCAAAAAGTCCGCTTCGCTACGGCGTGTGGCACGCACAGCCGCCACCGGGCCGATCTGTCGCCGGTCCCTTCCTCAGGCCAGAACGTCCTTCGAGGCGACCGTCGAATCGGCGTTCAGCCGGTAGACGATCGGCACGCCGGTGCCGAGCTCCAGCTTGACGATTTCGTCGCCGCTGAGCCCGTCCAGCGCCATGATCAGCGCCCGCAGCGAGTTGCCGTGCGCCGCCACCAGCACCGTCTCGCCGCGCAGCACATGCTTCTGCATCGTGTGCAGGTAATAGGGCCACACCCGCGCGCCGGTGTCCTTCAGGCTCTCGCCGCCGGGCGGCGGCACGTCGTAGGAGCGCCGCCAGATATGCACCTGCTCCTCGCCCCATTTGGCGCGCGCATCGTCCTTGTTGAGGCCGGACAGGTCGCCATAGTCGCGTTCGTTGAGCGCCTGGTTCTTGACCGTCTCCAGCCCGCTCTGGCCGACGGCGTCGAGAATGTGCTGGCAGGTCTTCTGGGCGCGCTTCAGCGCCGAGGTGAAGGCGATGTCGAACACGAGGCCGCGCGCCTTCAGCTTCTCGCCGGCGGCCTTGGCCTCGGCGTGGCCCTGCTCCGTCAGGTCGACGTCGCGCCACCCCGTGAACAGGTTCTTCAAGTTCCATTCGCTCTGCCCGTGGCGGACCAGCACCAGAGTTCCCGACATCGTCCAATATCTCCTTTGGGGCGCGGCCCGCCGCCGCCCGATCTCAAGCCAGTCCCAGCACGTCCCGCATCGACTAGAGGCCGGATTTCTTGCCGCGCGCCCACAGCGCC
>JAEUMA010000761.1 GCA_016793565.1 Rhizobiaceae bacterium | reverse complement strand
GATAGGGCAAGATGCGGTCGAAGGAGCCGAACTTCTGCACCGCCTCGTCGTCGCTTACGGCCGCCGTGATGATCACGTCTTCGCCCTGCTTCCAGTTGGCGGGCGTCGCCACCTTGTGCTTTGCGGTGAGCTGGATGGAATCGATGGCCCGCAGGATCTCCTCGAAGTTGCGGCCGGTGGTCATCGGATAGGTCAGGATCAGCTTGATCCTCTTGTCGGGCCCGATCACGTAGACGGAGCGCACGGTGGCGTTGTCGGCGGGCGTACGGCCTTCCGAACTCTCGCCGGCTTCGGCCGGCAGCATGTCGTAGAGCTTGGCGACCTTGAGGTCGCGGTCGCCGATCAGCGGATACTCGACCGAGAAGCCGGTCGCGACCTTGATGTCGTCCTTCCACTTGGCGTGGCTCTCGACCGGGTCGACCGAGATGCCGACGATCTTGACGCCCCGCTTGGCGAACTCTGGAGCGACCCCGGCCATGGTGCCGAGTTCGGTGGTGCAGACCGGCGTGAAGTTCTTCGGATGGGAGAAGAGTACGGCCCAGCCATCGCCGATCCATTCGTGAAACCGGATGGTGCCCTGTGTTGTCTCCGCGGTGAAATCGGGCGCGGTATCGTTGATGCGCAGGCCCATGGCAGTCTCCGTTCTTTTGGCGATCTTCGTTGCTCCGACATCATAGCCCAAATGGCAGCCGTTTCGAGCAAGGACGCGACGTTTTTTGGTCATTGTCGGAATGGCTTGTTCCGTCGGGCTTGAAACGGGGATGGATTTTTCGCACAAAAATTATACCGATCGGTTGACAATACGGCGCTTCCAGATATTGTAAACCATATGGTTGAATATCACGAACGGCTCGATCTCGTCTTTCATGCACTGGCCGACCCCACGCGGCGCTCGATGCTGCAGCGCCTGGCGCGCAAGCCGTTGAAGGTGGGTGAACTGGCGGAACCCTTCGCAATCACGCTGGCGGCCGCCTCCAAGCACATCAAGGTGCTGGAGCGCGCCGGCCTGGTCCGGCGCAGCATCCAGGGCCGCACTCACCTGTGCAGCCTCGACGCCCGGCCGCTGCATGCCGGGATGGAGTGGATCCGCCACTACGAGCGGTTCTGGAACGAGCGGCTCGACGTCCTCGAAGAGCTTCTGCGAGCCGAAGACGCCGGGAAGGCCGACCCGCAAGCCGATACCAGCAAGAAGGAAGGAAAAGACCGATGAATGCCTATGGAACATTTACCGCGCCCGACACGGTGCGCATCGAGCGGCTGCTGCCAGGCCCGATCGAGCGTGTCTGGGCCTATCTGACCGAGTCAGACAAGCGCGGCCGCTGGCTGTCCTCAGGCGACATGGATCTGCGGCCGGGCGGGCAAGTCGAGCATGTATTCCGCAATTCGGAACTGACGCTGAACGACGATCCTGCGCCGGCCAAGTATCAGCGCCACGCCGGAGCGGTGACCATGGGCGGCGAAATTACCGCCTGCGAGCAGTTCCGGCTCCTTGCCTATCGCTGGGGCACGGACGCCAACGCCTCACACGTCACGTTCGAACTGACGCCGCAGAACGACAAGGTGCTGCTCGTGGTGACACATCGTCAGATCGCCAGCCGCGACAACCTGCTGGGCTTCTCGGCCGGCTGGCACACCCATCTCGACATCCTGGCCGACCGCCTCGAAGGCCGCGAGCCGCCCGGCTTCTGGAAGACGCATGGTCGGCTGGTCGCCGAGTATGAGAGCCGCATGCCTGCCGCGTGACTCCGGATGGCGCGGGCTTCCATAGAGGCGGCTCGCGCTACTTCCGCTGGCAATGTGCGAGTGGGGTTTTCTCGTCCTGGGTCAGGTCATAGAGGTCGGCCTCGTCGCCTTTCGTCCACCAGACATATTTCTGGCCGGCATATTTCGCGCCGGAGGCGGCCAGCACATTGGCCATCACCACCGTCTCCTCGCCAAGGTCGAGCACGGCAAGCGCATTGGCGGCCGTGTTGATGTAGGTGGCGCCGATGGTGCGGCCGTCGCAGTCGTAGGTCAGGTTCTGCACGCTGGGCGGCTCGCTGCCCGGCAGCTCGATGGTGACAGTGGTGGCGAGGGCGGCGGTCGGCGCCAGGGCGATGGCCGCGGCAATCAGCGATCGTTTCATCGTCGTCTCC
>JAEUMA010000756.1 GCA_016793565.1 Rhizobiaceae bacterium | reverse complement strand
GGCCCTTCACCGGCAGGTCGAGCAGGAAGGTCTTGCCGGCATTCGGGTCTTCGGCGCGAGCCTTCGCGTCATAGGCCTGCCAGGCGCTGGTGACGGCGATACGGTCGGCCCTGGCGCCGATGAACGCCGGGCACGTCACCTGCCGAGCGGGAAGGTCGATGCTGCGCAGCAACTGCCCGTCGGGCGCATAGGCGTCCAGCCGCGAAGCCGCCCAGCGCGCGTTCCACAGCACTCCGTCCTCGTCGACGATCGAGCCGTCCGGCTCGCCGGGCGCCAGGCTTCGATGGCGGAACACCTGCGGTTCTCCGGCAGGCAGTCCGCTGACGAGATCGCAGGCGACGCGCATGATGTCGCCGCGCGCCGAGTCGGCGAAATAGGCGACCGAGCCGTCCCATGAAAAGCAGATGGAATTGGGGATCGAAACGTCCGGATAGAGCAGGCGGGTCTCGCCGCGGAAGTGCCAGTAGATGGCGCCGGCGCGAGGCTCGGAGGACTTGCCCATCGTGCCCATCCAAAACGCCCCCGACGGGTGCACGCGCGAATCGTTGGAGCGCGTATGCGCCTTCTCCTCCTCGATCGCCGCCAGCAGGCTGAGCCGCCCGGTCGACACCTCGCGCACATAGAGGCCCTTTTCCGTTGCCAGCAGCTGGCGCTCAGCGTCGATCACGGCAAGCGCGCTCGCTGCCAGCGGCAGTTCGTGCACTGTCGTCTCGTGCGAATGGCTGGCCTGCTCCAGCAGCCGGTGGCCGCGGATGTCGAACCAGAACAGCCGGTCGCTGGCAGGGTCGTAAGTGGGACCTTCGCCGAGCTCGCACTCGACCTCGGAAAAAACGGTGACCTGGCTCATGCTCTTTCCCCTCGCGCGCTGCCGGACATTACAGAAAGCCGCCGTCGACGATCAGCGTCTGCGCAGTCAGCATGCGCGAGGCGTCGGATGCAAGGAACAGGCAGACGCCGACCATGTCGTCGGGCTGCATGATGTCGGGGATGCACTGTTTGGCGACATGCGCCGTCAGCCCTTCCTCGGTGACCCACAGCGCCTGCTGGCGCTCGGTGATCACCCAGCCCGGCGCCACCGCGTTGACACGGATGCGGTCGCGGCCGAGGCGCCCCGCCAACCCTTTGGTGAGGCCGATGATCCCGGCCTTGGCCGCCGTATAGGATGGCATGTCCGGGTGGTTGATCAGGAAGGAGGTCGACGTCATATTGATGATTGAGCCGCCGCCGGCGGCCTTCATTCCCGGCGCCACCGCCTGCGCGGTGAAGAAATGCGGCCGCAAATTCACCGCCTGGTTGGCGTCCCAATAGGCGACGGTCACGTCTTCGACGTCGTGGCGGTCGTCGCGGGCGGCGTTGTTGATGAGCACGGTGATCGGCCCATGCGCGTCGGCAGCGGCGGCGCAGGCTCCGCGCACGGCGTCGATGTCGGCGAGGTCGGCCTGCAGGAACAATGGTCGATGCACGCCTTCGAAGGAAAGCCGGTTCACCAGCGCCCGGCTGGCCGTCGCGTCGATGTCGATGAAGGCAACCTTGGCGCCTTGCAGCACGAAGCCCTCCGTGAGCGCGGCGCCGATACCGGAGCCGCCGCCGGTCACGAGCACGGAAGCTCCCTTCAGATCGGGGAAGGTCGCGGATGGCATCATGGCTTTCGGGTTCCTCCTGGATTCGCGCCGGCCATTTCCTCCCGTACCGGCGCGTGCGCTTGGTATCGGGCAAGCCGCGCCGCCGGGCAAGAGCCCAGGCACAGGCGGGAGCGGATTCAGACGGCGTGGACGCTGGCGGCCGTGCGGATCGACTGGCGCAGCATGGCGAGCGTCGTTTCGGCGTCGGCCGGCCGGCCGAACAGGAAGCCCTGTCCGCCGCGGCAACCGAATTCCGCCAGCCGCTTGGCCTGCGCTTCCTGTTCGATGCCCTCCGCCACCACGTCGATGCCGAGACCACGGCACATCGCCAGGATCGCGCGCACGATGTGCTCGGCCGGATGGTCTTCGAGAATCGAGGAAACAAAGCTGCGGTCGATTTTGATCTTGTCGAAACGGAACTCGCGAAGCCGGCCGAGGCTCGACTGGCCGGTGCCGAAATCGTCCAGCGAGATGCGGATGCCTTCGCGCCGCAGGTCGGACAGGATGCGGTCGGCCGAGATGGAGTCCGTCATCAGGCCCGTTTCGGTGATCTCGATTTCCAGCCGGCGCGGGTCGAAGCCGGTATTGTCGAGGATGGAGAGCACGCGCGCGGCGGTGTTCTGGTCGACGAGCTGCGACGGCGACAGGTTGAAGGAGAGGAAGAGGTGCTCCGGCCACCGCGCCGCCGCTTCGGTCGCTCGGCTGAGTACGAGCTGCGACAGGCCTCCGATGATGCCGCGCTCTTCCGCGAGCGGGATGAAAACCGCCGGCACGACCGTTCCCAGGTCGCGGTCGGTCCAGCGCGCCAGCGTCTCGAAGCCGATCGTCTCACGCGTGCGCAGGTCCACGATCGGCTGGAAGAAGGGTGCGACCTCCCCGGCGGAGATCGCCTTTCGCAGCGCCTGCTCGATGCGCGTCAGCCGCTTGACAGACTCTTCCATCTCGCGCGTGAACACCATCACCTGTCCGCGCCCGCAGCGCTTGGCCTGGTAGAGCGCGGTCTCGGCCTTGTGGATGAGGTCTTCCGTGGTCTCCTCGCCCGAATAGAACAGCGAGCAGCCGACCGACGCGGAAAGCCGGGCGGTGCGGTCGCCGACATCGTAGGGCGCCGACAGGATCTCGATCAGCATGTGTGCCTTTTCCAGCGCGGCCTCCTCGCTGAACACCATCGGCAGCAGGAAGGCGAACTCGTCCGGCCCGATGCGGGCGACCGTGGACTGGCCGTCCATCGCCGCGCGCAGCCGCAGTGCGACCTGGACGAGGATGTCGTCTCCGGCCTTGCGTCCGAACAGGTCGTTGATCGGCTTGAACCCGTCGAGATCGACGATTCCCACGGTGAAGGGAGCCGGATCGTCCGCCCGGTCGCCGATCAGCCTGTCGACTTTGGCATAGAACCGCCGCTCGTTGCCCAGGCCGGTCAACGGGTCGGTCAAGCTGGGATCAGACCCGCTTCTGGCGGACTGACCGGTGGCAAACAGGGTTTGCATCGGTTTCCCTGCGGGGGCGGATATCGCCGGAATCTGGCAGCAAAGCGTTTAGGAAAAGTTGTACGGCCGTCTCACGCAGCGTGAGGTTGCAGTATAGTAGCCGGGCTTCGCCGCATTGGTGCGAGGCCGGGAGCTTGACGGCCCGCTCTGATGGTAGGATGCCTTGCCGGCGTTCCCGAACCGGGGAGCCGATTGGAGACGACATGCCGCCCGGCCTTCCGACCGACCTTTCCATCGCCGTCCTGCTTCCCTGCTACAACGAGGAACCGACCGTGGCCGACGTCGTAAGGCGTTTTCGCGCGGTGCTGCCGGCGGCTACCGTCTACGTCTACGACAACAATTCGCGCGACCAGACCGCCCAGCGCGCGCGCGAGGCGGGCGCCGTCGTGGTCCGTGAACCGCGCCAGGGCAAGGGAAACGTGGTGCGTCGCATGTTCGCCGACATCGAGGCGGATATCTACCTGATGGCGGATGGCGACGGCACCTATGCGCCGGAGGACGCCCCGCAGCTGATCGACACGCTGCTGGCCGAGCGCGCAGACATGGTGGTCGGCACCCGCCGCGGCGTCACCGACGATGCCGGCCGCGCCGGTCACGCGCTCGGCAACCGGCTGTTCAACAGTCTCTACAAACGTCTGTTCGGCCGCGATTTCACCGACATCTTCTCTGGCTACCGTGTTTTCACGCGGCGCTTCGTGAAAAGCTTTCCGGCCGTGTCCGGTGGCTTCGAGATCGAGACGGAGATGTCGGTCCACGCCTCTCAGCTCAAGCTACCGGTCAGCGAGGTGGTGCTGGACTACGGCCGCCGGCCGGAAGGGTCGACGTCCAAGCTGTCGACCTTTAGCGACGGCGCCCGCATCCTGAAGATGTTCGCCCGGCTGATGAAGGAGACGCAGCCGGTGCGCTTCTTCGGCGCCTTTTCCATCCTCTTCATGATCGTCGGCCTTCTGCTCGCGGCTCCGGTGCTGATCGAATATCTCGAGACGGGGATCGTACGGCGCATGCCGACCTGGATTCTGGCGCTGGCGTTCGCGCTGCTGTCGATCCTGATGGCGGTGGCGGGCGTCATCCTCGATTCGGTCGCGCGCGGCCGCGCCGAGCAGAAGCGTATCTTCTACCTCAGCATTCCGGCCGCCAGGCATCGTCGCAAGGCCGCGGGCTCGCGCGACGCCGGGCCGCAATCGCCCTCCAGCGCCGCCTGAACGGCCGCGAGGCGCTTCCGGTCTGCGCCGCGATTGGCAGCGGCGCGGCGATCCACTACATGCCTTGGACCTGATTTCCGGAGAGCCGCATGCCCCTCGACGTAGCCCTGCAGATGGACCACATCTCCACCGTCAACATCGCCGGCGACACCAGTTTCGCGCTGGCGCTGGAAGCGCAGAGGCGCGGCCACCGGCTGTTCCACTATACGCCCGACCGGCTTTCGATGCGGGACGGGCAGGTGCTGGCGGCGGTCGAAACACTTTCCGTGCGCGACGAGAAGGGCAATCACTTCTCGCTGGGAGATCCGACCCGCACCGACCTCTCCACCCTGGACGTCATCCTGCTGCGCCAGGATCCGCCCTTCGACATGAACTACATCACCACCACGCATATGCTGGAGCGCGTCCATCCCGCCACGCTGGTGGTCAACGACCCCGCCTGGGTGCGCAACAGCCCCGAGAAGATTTTCGTCACCGAGTTTCCGGACCTGATGCCGGAGACGCTGATCACCCGCGATCCCGGCGAGGTCGCCGCGTTCCGCAGGGAATTCGGCGATATCATCATCAAGCCGCTCTACGGCAATGGCGGCGCGGGCATCTTTCATCTCAAGGACGACGACCGCAACCTCGCCTCGCTGCTCGAAATGTTCAGCCAGGTGTTCCGCGAACCCTTCATCGTGCAGCGCTACCTCAAGGACGTACGCAAGGGCGACAAGCGTATCATCCTGATCGACGGAGAGGCAGTCGGCGCGATCAACCGGGTGCCGGCCGAGCATGATTCCCGCTCGAACATGCATGTCGGCGGCCGTGCCGAAAAGACCGGGCTCACCGAACGCGAGCGCGAGATCTGCGCCCGCATCGGCCCGGCGCTGAAGGAGCGCGGCTTCATCCTCGTCGGTATCGACGTGATTGGCGACTGCATGACCGAGATCAACGTGACCTCGCCCACCGGCGTGCGCGAGGTCAAGCGTTTCGGCGGAGCCGATATCGCGGCGCTGTTCTGGGATGCCGTCGAGGCCAAGCGGTGAATGTTCCGCGGTTGCAATCGGTTGCAACCGCATCTCGCGGCTAACGTGAGGTTTGTTCACGGCATGTTCTTGATTTGATCGGGCGATTGTGATTGATTGACCCCCAAGACCGGCGCGCGCGGGAGCGGAACGCCGGCCGGAGGGGCGAAGATGGTTTCGCACGTTGCGACGGTTGCATTCCAGGGCGTCGAAGCGCTGCCCGTCGATGTCCAGGTGATGGTCGGCCCCGGCAAGATCGGCATGCATATCGTCGGGCTGCCGGACAAGGCCGTCGCCGAGAGCCGGGAGCGGGTGCAGGCCGCCTTGCACGCTTCCGGCCTGTCGATGCCGCCCAAGAAGGTGACAGTCAATCTGGCGCCGGCCGACCTGCCCAAGGAGGGCAGCCACTACGATCTGCCGATAGCGCTCGGTCTGATGGCGGCGCTCGGGGCTGTCCCGGCCGACGCGCTCGGCGGCTACGTGGTTCTGGGCGAACTCGCGCTCGACGGCACGATCGCCGCGGTCACCGGCGCATTGCCCGCCGCCATCGGCGCCAACGCGGCCGGCAAGGGCCTGATCTGCCCGCACGAATCCGGGCCCGAGGCGGCCTGGGCGGGCGAGGCGATCGACATCGTCGCCGCCCGCAGCCTGATCGCCATCGCCAATCATTTCCGCGGCACGCAGGTCATATCGCGGCCGCTGCCTGCCGTGCAGGAGCCGGCGCGCAACCTGCCGGATCTCGCCGACATCAAAGGCCAGGAGACCGCCAAGCGCGCTCTCGAGATCGCCGCGGCGGGCGGTCACCACCTGCTGATGGTCGGTCCGCCCGGTTCCGGAAAGTCGATGCTGGCGCAGCGCCTGCCGTCGATCCTGCCGCCGCTCGCACCAAGGGAATTGCTCGAAGTGTCCATGGT
>JAEUMA010000754.1 GCA_016793565.1 Rhizobiaceae bacterium | reverse complement strand
TGGAAGAAGAACCCGCCGCGCTACAACGACTGGGTCGCCCTCTGGAACGAAGTGAAGGCAAGCTGACCATGGGCGTTGCCGGAGGGATCGACACGCGGACGCAGCGCGACGGCGGACAGCCGTTGTTGCGCGGCAAGGCCGTGCTGAAGAATTACGGCAGCGTCCAGGCGGTTCGTGGCGTAAACTTCGAGATCGCCGCCAACAGCTACGTCACGCTTCTTGGTCCTTCCGGCTGCGGCAAGACCTCGCTGCTCAGGATGATCGGCGGCTTCGAGGAGATCAGCTCCGGCTCGATCGAACTCGACGGCCTGTCGCTGGCGACGGTTCCGGCCAACCGCCGTCCGATCAACACCGTGTTCCAGAATTATGCGCTGTTCCCGCATCTGAGCGTCGAGGAGAATGTCGGGTTCGGGCTCGCCTACCGCAACCTGTCCCGGGCAGACCTAGCAGCAAAGGTCGGGTCCGCGCTTGCCATGGTGCAGATGACGCAGATGTCCAAGCGCAGGCCGCGCCAGCTTTCCGGCGGCCAGCAGCAGCGCGTGGCGCTTGCGCGCGCGATCATCAACGAGCCGCGCCTGCTTCTGCTGGACGAGCCGCTGTCGGCACTCGACCGGCGTATGCGCAAGGACATGCAGATCGAGCTCAAGGACCTGCAACGACGTCTCGGCATGACCTTCCTGCATGTGACCCACGACCAGGAAGAGGCCTTCGCGCTGTCCGACCGGATCATCGTGATGAACCACGGGCTCATCGAGCAGCAGGGCGCTTCATCCGAAATCTACCACCGGCCGGCCAGCGCCTATGTCGCCGACTTCCTTGGCGGTGCTAATCTCGTTGCCGGAACCATTCGCTCCGCCGCGGAGGGAAGCGCTTCCATCGAGACGGCGATCGGCGTCTTCGAGGTTCCGGCGCTAGAGGGGCTGAAACCCTCGTCCAGGGCGACGCTCTGCCTGCGGCCCGAGCTTCTGCGGCTCTCCGGCAAGGACGGCATCGCGGCGACCGTGACACATACGGTATTTCGCGGCGCGTACTGGCTGATCGAGGCACGCGCCTCGAATGACCAGCAGCTGTCCGCGGTCATCGATGACTCGCCGCCGAATGCAGGCGCGTCGATCCGACTTACCTTTGATCCGAACCGCGCCTGGATCACCGCGGCATAAGGAGGCCAGTATGGAGACCTCCCGCACCGGCGCGTGGCTTGCTCTTCCCGTCTACTCGGCGGTCGCGGCGCTTTGTGTCGCGCCGCTCCTGATCCTGCTGGCCTATTCGTTCTTCCAAGTCAGCTTCGTGGAGATCATCAAAGAGCCGACGCTGAAGAATTACGCGCGGATAGCCGGCTCCGAAACCTATCGCTGGCTGATCCTCAAGGCGTTCGGGTCAGGCCTGACGATCTCGGTGGTGACGGCCATCATCGGCTACCCGGTCGCATGGTACATCGCAAAGCGGGTAACGGTGATGAAGTCGGCAATGCTGACATTGCTGCTTGTACCTCTCTACACGGGCGACCTGGTGCGCATCTTTGCCTGGCGCATGCTACTCGGCGCGGAAGGCGTTTTGAACACGTTCCTGATGTGGACCGGCGCGATCCGCGAGCCCATCGAAGCGCTGCTGTTTTCGTCGCTCGCCACCCATATCGTGCTCACCTACAACTATCTGCCCTTCATGGTCCTCGGCCTTTGGCTTGCCTTCGAGGCGCTTGACGACCGGTTGCTGGAAGCCGCCTCCGACCTTGGCGCCGGCAAGATGTCAGCCTTCCGGCGCGTCATGCTGCCGCTAACCGTTCCAGGCCTGGTCGCAGGCGGCATGATGGTCTTCGTGATGGTCGTCGGCGACTACCTGACTCCACAACTGGTCGGCGGCGCTTCTGGAATAACAATCGTCAGCGCCATCAACGATCTGTTCGGCACGGCCTTCGACTGGCCGCTCGGCTCGGCGATCGCCTGGACCATGCTCGCCATCCTGGCGCTGCTTTTCTGCGCGGCCGCGCTCATCGTCAGCCGCTCTACGCTCGGCGCCGCACTGACCTCCGGGGAGGCGTGAATGAGAACGAGCAGGCTGCCGCTGATCTGGATGTGGATGGTCTACGGTTTCATGTATCTCCCGGTCGCGGTGATCGCGATTTTTGCGTTCAACGATTCCGAGCTGGTCGCCTTCCCGCTGCAGGGCTTCACGATGCGCTGGTTCGGCCAGGTTCTGGGCGACGGGCGCCTGACCGGTGGCCTCGGCCTGACGTTTCTCGTATCCATACCGGTCGCGCTCCTGTCGACGCTGCTGGGCGCGATGGCCGCGCTGGCATTGACCCGCTACAGGATGCCCTTTCGGGGGCTGCTCCTGGTGCTTGTCCTGCTGCCTTTCCTGATCCCCAAGGTAATTCTGGGCGTCGCGCAGTTGATCCTGCTCTCCGAGCTGGGGATCGAGCGGAGCCTGCTCACGATCATCTTTGGACAGACGATCGTCATCCTGCCCTTCACCACGCTTGTGATCGCTTCGGTCCTGATGCGCATCGACCGCCGTTTGGAGGAGGCCGCGACGGATCTGGGCGCCAGCGCGTTCAGCGCGTTCCGCCGGGTGACACTGCCGTTGATGAAGAATGGCCTGCTCGCCGCATCGTTCATCGCCTTCGTGCTTTCCTCGTCGGAGTATGTGCTGACCTCGCTGTTGAGCGGCCGAAGCCAGCCCTTGTCCATCCTCGTCGCGTCGGACTTCCGGTTCAACATGTCGCCGGCGCTCGACGCCCTGGCGCTGATGATCGTGGCGGCCAACCTGGCATTGATCGTCATCGGGGAACTCGCCAGGCTTCGATCCAAATCATGAGGGCGTCCCATGGCCGACTTTGACCTGCTGATCCGGGGCGGGACGTGCGTGACCGCGGCCGACACGTTCCGAGCCGACGTGGCCGTTCGCAACGGCAGGATAGTCGCCACCGGCGACGGGCTGGGCAGCGCCGACCGTGAGATCGACGCCTCAGGTCTTCTTGTCTTGCCCGGCGGCATAGACAGCCATGTACATCTCGCGCAGGCCTCGGCGCCGGGAACGCCGCGCATGGCCGACGGTTTCGAAAGCGGAACGCGCTCCGCCATCGCGGGCGGCACGACCACGGTGCTTTCCTTCGCCGTGCAACCACGGGGTGCGGGCCTGCGCGAAAGCGTCCAGGCCTATCACGGGCTCGCCGAAGGACAGGCGCTTTGCGACTACGGCTTCCATCTCATCATCACCGACCCGACGCCGAACGTCCTCGGGCAGGAATTGCCTGCGCTGGTTCGGGATGGCTACACCTCCTTCAAGGTCTTCATGACCTATGACGACATGGTGCTGAACGATCGCCAACTGCTCGACGTGTTCGATTGCGCACGCGGCTGCGGCGCGCTGGTGATGGTGCATTGCGAGGGCCACGACGCCATCCGCTACATGACGGACAGGCTTGAGCGTTCCGGCAAGACGGCGCCGTTCTACCACGAGCGCTCGCGGCCCCAGGTCGTGGAGCGCGAAGCCACGCATCGCGCCATCAGCCATTCCCAAATCGTCGACGTCCCCATCATGATCGTGCATGTCTCGGGCCGAGAGGCGATGGAGCAGATACGCTGGGCGCAACAGAAGGGGCTAAGGATCTACGGGGAGACCTGCACGCAGTACATCGCGCTGAAGGCCGAGGACCTCAAGGGCCTGAACATGCAGGACGACGGGGGCAAATATGTCTGCTCGCCGCCGCCGCGCGACGAGGACAGCTGGGAGGCGATCTGGGAAGGCATCCGCGGCGAAGTCTTCCAGACCTTCTCCTCCGACCATTGTCCGTTCTATTGGGAAGGCTCCGAAGGCAAGCAGAACCCGCGGGCGCGGACGTCTTTCCGATGGGTGCCGAACGGTATTCCGGGCGTGGAGAACCGTCTCCAGGTTCTGTTTCACAAGGGCGTTAGCGAGGGGCGCATCGGCCTCAACCAGTTCGTGGCGCTGACCTCCACCAACCATGCCAAAATGTACGGCCTCTATCCGCGCAAGGGCTCGATCGCTCCAGGTTTTGACGCCGATATCGTCCTGTGGGACGCCAATCGACAGGAGACGATCACCCAGGCCGCGATGCACCACGCCACCGACTACACGCCCTACGAGGGAATGCGGGTGCGAGG
>JAEUMA010000696.1 GCA_016793565.1 Rhizobiaceae bacterium | reverse complement strand
AGTTCGCAGATCAGGTGGGCGAGATGGCCGTCTTTCGAGCGCCGGCCCATGGCGACGATCCATTCGCGGTGGATGGCGCCGTCCACCAGCGTGTCGAGCCAAAGCAGCCGTCCAAGGTGCGGCGCTTCCTCGGTGATGGTCTTGAGGTCGCCGTGCTGCGCATAGGCCACCATACAGGGTGACAGCGCCACGATGCCGTGGTCCATCACCTTGAGAAGAAAGGCGTGCAGATCGACGAAATCGCCGGCGATGTGGAGCGCTGTGATCTGCCGGCTGCCATCCGAAAGCAGCTTGTAGCGGGCCGCGAGTCCCTCCGAAAGGAGGGTACTATAGCCAGGACGCGTGCCGACCGAGACGATGTCCTGCCCGACGCCGACAGGCCGCTCGCGCGATATCGCCGCCGCCAGCCGCGCCCGCTCCGCCTCTGTCAGAACATCGTGCTGCCCGAGATTCAGGAACAGCGATTCCAGCGACAACAAGCCCCTCCCCGCAAACCGCCTGGCCGCTCCGAAGCGCAGCCCGGCTACTCCGCACCGTTAGGGTCTCCGTCTCCTGCCGGCGCTAACATTTGTTACTGTATGTCCCGGCGCGCGCCCATGCCAAGATAATCCGGAACATCCGCCTGCCATGCGAATTGAATGCAGGTCACGCAGGAGGTCCGACGCCGGCATGTCCCGCTATTATTTCGACCTGATTACGGCCGAAGGAATGACCGACGACGATCACGGCCAGGAAATGGCTTCGCGCGAGGTCCTGCGCAAGGAGGCCATCCAGCTGCTGCCGGACATCGCCCGCGACGAACTGCCCGGCGGCGACGAGGAGTGCTTTACCGTCAGGGTACGCGACACCGATGGCCGCTACGTGTTTGAAGCCTGCCTCATCCTGCGCGCCCGCTGGCTAGACCTCGAGTAGGTCTCTCAAGGGCGGCTCAGGCTCCACGCGATTCGACGACGGGAATAACATATGTGATTGCCGCGGCGGGCGAACGGGTCCATCCTCCTGCTTTGGAGGAATTCCCCGCCATGGCTGCTATCGAATTCGGCCCGCGGTCGGTCACCAGCGTGATCGACCAGTACGTGAACTCGCGCCGTTCGTCCGACAGGCCTATCTCGATGCGCGACGCACTTCGCGCCCTGCGTACGGCTTTACCGCTTTGCGCCTTGACCGATCGTCAGATCGTCGACCTCGTAGCCGCCACCGCCATCGAACGCGGGCGAAATATCTATTTCGACGCCGCGCCCGAGGCTTGAAAGCAAAGCCGATCGCCTCAGGGAGCGGTCTTGCCGCGTTCGATCGCCTCGACGATCATCTTCTTGGCGAAGTCGGCATCGTGCCAGCCGCCGATCTTGACCCACTTTCCAGGTTCGAGATCTTTGTAGTGTTCGAAGAAGTGTTCGATCTGCTGCAGCGTGATCTCCGGCAGGTCGGTGTAGTTGAACACTTTTTCGTAACGGCGCGTCAGTTTTGGTGAAGGCACGGCGATCACCTTCTCGTCCTGGCCCGCATTGTCCTCCATGATGAGGACGCCGATGGGCCGCACGTTGATGACGCAGCCCGGAACCAGTTCGCGCGTGTTGCAGACGAGCACGTCGATCGGATCGCCGTCGCCCGAGAGCGTATGGGGCACGAAACCGTAGTTCCCTGGATAGGTCATCGGCGTATAGAGAAACCGATCGACGATCAGCGCGCCGGCTTTCTTGTCCATCTCGTACTTGATCGGGTGGCCGCCGATCGGCACCTCCACGATGACGTTCACGTCTTCCGGCGGATTCTTCCCGATCGGAATGGCTTCGATGCGCATGGCTGGTTTCCCGGGCTGTTGGAGCGTCCTCCCGGTCGCATCGATAGACGCAGGGCTCGCTGCGCGCAATCGGGCGGGCGATGTTGGGCCGCGACGTTCAGTCCCAGACGAAGGCGACCTTGCGCAGGGCCTTGCTGTCGAAAACCTCGACGCCCTCCGCCACATCGCGGCCGCCGGCTCCGTGATAGAAGTCCAGCGCGCCCGAATTTTCCTCGAGCGCCCACACGACCAGGCCACTCAGGCCGTTGGCCGCCAGCCTCTGGCGCGCGGTCTCGAACAGCCGGGTCCCAAGCCCAATTCCCTGGCACTCGGGCGCCAGATACAGCTCGTAGATCTCGCCCTGCTGGGGCAGCTCGCGCGCGCGGTTGCGGCCGAGCGTGGCATAGCCTGCCACCTTGCCGCCGACCTCCACCACCAGCACGGACGCCGCCCGCCGTATGGCGTTGGCCCACCACTCACGCCCGCGCCGATTGATCATGGAAGTCAATGCCTTGTGCGGGATGATCCCGGCATACGCGCCGTGCCATGCGGCCTGATGGACGTCTGCGATGGCGTCGGCGTCCCGAGGCTCGGCCTTGCGGATATCGATCGTGAGCGTCTTCATGATTGGTTAACCATAGCCGTCGACTTGCGACGCGGCAAGCGCGTGCAGCGCTTGCTCACAACCACGCGCCTACGCTCAGATCTCGATGACGTGGTCGTCCAGTTCGTTGCGGTCGAGCGGACGAACAGGGAAATGCGCGGCCAGCAGCTCGCCCACCCTTTCGATGGCGCCGACGAAGCCGTCGGCGAGGCGGCCCCGGCCGGCGGCCTCGACCAGCTCGGCCACGACAGCGTCCCAGGTTTCGGCCGGCACCAGGCGGTCGATGCCTTCGTCGGCAATGATCTCGGCGTAGCGTTCGGCCAGAGAAACGAAGATCAGCACGCCGGTGCGCTCACTCGTCACATGCACGTTGCGCGCCAGGAACTGGCGCAGCGCATTGTCATGCGCGCGGCTGAACTGGATCGGCCGCGGTGCCAGAGCCAGCGCGACGCCGGGCCACATCCACAGCACCAGCAGGCAGGCGGCGAAGGCCAGGATCTGGATCAGCACGAACCAGGGCAGACGGATGCTGAGCCACCATGCCTCGACGAGGAACGCCGCGCCCAGGCTGGCGACCAGCAGCGCCAGCGCCATGATCGCCGCGGCGGAGAAGAAATAGCTCGCGCTGGCATGCGCCACCACGCAGAAGATCTCGCCGGCCGTGCGAGTTTCCGCCTCGCGGATCGCTTCGCTGATGCGCTGGTGATCGGCCGGGCTCAACCTGTGCTTGCTCATCGACCTCACCAGCTGCCCGACGCCCCGCCACCACCCGACGAGCCGCCTCCTCCGGAAAAGCCGCCGCCTGACGAGCCGCCACCCGACGACCATCCGCCACCGCCGCCTGCCCAGCCGCCGCCGGAACTGCGGCCGCCGGACCCGCCGCCGTAAGAGAACTCCATGCCCAACCAGCGATAGCGGCCCTTTCCAATCCGCGTGCCGAAGATGCGGGCAAGCGTCATCAGGATGAACGTGCCGAAGAACACCGTGAACCAGACGACGAGGAAGAGCACGAAAATCCAGTCGATCGGCTCCTCCTGCTCGGCATTGCGTTTGGCCCGCGCCTCCAGCTCCGCGCCGTTGCCTTCCAGGACGCTGACGATGTCGTCCACAGCACGGTCGATGCCGCCGGAAAAATCGCCGCCCCTGAATGCCGGAACGATGGTGTTGTTGATGATCAGACTGGAGTGCAGGTCCGTCAGAGTGCCTTCCAGCCCGTAGCCCACCTCGATGCGCACCTTGCGGTCGTCGCGGGCGACAACCAGCAGGATACCGTTGTCCTCACCCGCCTGGCCGAGGTTCCACGCCCGGAAAAGACGGTTGGCGAAGGGTTCGATCGCCTCGC
>JAEUMA010000692.1 GCA_016793565.1 Rhizobiaceae bacterium | reverse complement strand
AAAGACCCGCCTCGAACGTTTGGCCGCCAAGCCGCAGAGCGATACCGTGCGCGCTGCATTGATCCATCAGCTGGTCGGCATGGTCCATGACGACTTGATGCAACGGCTTGCCAAGCCGAGTTTCTTTCTCGATCGCGAACGCGATCTTCTCCGCACGAATGCTGTGGCGCAGTTGCGCCGAGTTTTCCAGACTCTGGAGGAGAGCCGAAATGGTTCCTCCGATCAGTTCACAGAAGCGCAGGGTGCTCCAGGAAAGGTAGCGGCCTTCGTAGTGATGGCATGCGACCAGACCCCAGAGCGCTTCGTTCGACGTGAGCGAGATCGACATGCTTCCGCCGACGCCCATGTTGTTCAGATACTCGACATGAACCGGCGCAACTGCCCGCAGTTTAGAGTAGGTGAGATCGAGCGGCCTGCCCGACGTATCGTCTGCTATCGCTCCCGATCGTGTCATGATCGGAACGGGACGCGCATTGATGTCCGGAATGATGCGAATCACGTTGAGGGTGAAGTGCCGCCGGGCGGGATCGGGTATGTCGGAAGCCGGATAGTGCAAGCCCAGGAAGCTGTCCGGTCGGTTGGTGCTCTCGGCGATCACCTCTCCGTGCTTGTCCGCGGCAAATCTGTAGATCATGACCCGATCGAAACCGGTGACCTCGCGGATGATGTGTGCGCCGACCTGGGCGAGTTCCGACACTGTCCGCGGTTGGATCAGTTCGGAGATGATTCGCTGCCGTATGAGGTCCTGCTCCCACATGATGGCGGGCATTTTCTGAACGGGCACGAACTCCAGAATGATCCAGCCGTCATAAGCGTGAGCGTAGCATTCGAGGTCGTTGCGCGTTCCGTCGGGCAGGTCGATGCTGATGAACCATGGCCGCAGCAGATCTGGCATCGTCGGCCGTAGGCTACGCGTCCGCAGGTCGGCGCAGTTCGCGTCCCCCAGGATCGACGCGAGGGGTCGGCCGAGTATCTCGCTGCATTGCAGACCGAAGGTCTCCTGCGTATTGGTGCTGGCGAATTCCACGATATGGGTCGACTGATCTAAGGCAATCAGAACGCCGTCCGGCTGTATGGCGCCGATCTTGTGGATGGGCTCGTTGTCGCATGAGGTGAGGTCGACGGGGCGCCTCAGCACCTGGCCCGCCCCAAGGCTTTATTCGACCCATCATCCCGCCAGAGGGCAAGCCAGGCGCCGAATGTCCGGAAGGCGGTCCTTGCCGCGGCGATCATATCGGTTCGTGAGGCATCGTCGGAGGCCAGATTGTCGATCGTTTTGCATGTCATGGCCCATCGCCCGGCCCCCGCCTGTGCGCACCACTGCCAATAGCCTTTGCCTCCGGAAGTTCCGGTGAAAAGCGACCCGACGGCTCCGCCCAATACGGAACCGCCCAGCATCGATCCCTCGACCACGTAGAGTGTTCCGCATGTCGCGGCGGCCGAGCTCATAAGGGGCAGCGTTCCTTCGCCGATCTGGGCCGGCGCAATCGGCTCGACGCCAAGTGCCGCCAGATCGTGGCGCAGAATCTCCTTCCTCGGAGCGTATTCGAACCCCGCCATATGCAGGCCGTGGATGCGGCAGGCGTTGCCGATGATCGGATCATGGCTACGATAGAAAGCATGGAACAGCGCCATCAACCTAGCATACCCGTGCAGCTCAAGCCGACCGGACAACAACGAGGCGAAGGCGGGATGGGAATCGAGAGAGGCATGCTCGTCTCGCGTCGCCTCGCGCAGGTCGAATCGAAAACCGCGGGAGGCAGGCTTCGCCCTGGTGTCGAGTTCTGTCATGGCTGCCCCGGTCGCTCATGAGATGCCGCGCGTTGCAGGAGTGTAACCCGACAGTGACAGTTGCGGCAACGCGTGGCGACATAATATGTTGCCTGAGGGTGCCTTACTTTCGAAGATCGATATACACTTGGTGGGGCTGTCTCGGTGATTGGGCTCCGACACGTGACATCGAATCGATAGGCGGCGTGGAACGCGCATGACAGCATCCGCTTTCAAACAGCCTGACGTTCATCTTGTCGATGCCGATGCCTGCGAGCTGGCAGCCCTGCTGTCCGCAGCATCGGACCTCACGGTCGTCGTCGACGGGTCCGACGTGGTTCGCGATCTCTCGCACGCGCTGAACCTTCCCCGCGGAAAGAACATCCGCTGGTGGCGGGGCAAGCCGATCGACAAGGTCGTCCACGAAGGTAGCCAAGCGGCTTTGCGCTCGGCACTGGGTGAGGCGCGGTGTGGGAAGACGGTCAGGCGCTTTGAGATCAACCATGTGGTGGGTTCAGGCGCGGAACTTCCCATGCAGTATTCGGCGATGCGCATCGCCGAAGACGGACGCGTCGTGCTGATGGGCCGAGACATGCGGGCGTTGTCTGGCCTGCGTGCCGAGCTTCTCGCAAGCCGGCGGTCGGCGGAACAGACAGCGAGGGGCCGCCGCCAGTCGGAATCGCAGTACCGGTTGCTTTTCGAAGCGGGCTCGGACCCCATCGTGATGGTCGAGGCCGAAAGCGGCAAGGTGCGTGATATCAACCAGCGGGCGGCTTCGATCCTGGCTCTCAGGACTGTGGGCGCTGAAGGAAGAAAATTCGCGTCGCTCTTCGGCAAGGCGCAGCAGGGCGAGGTCGCGGCCATCTTTTCCCGTGTCGCCGTCACCGGCCAAGCCGAGAAGGTGCATCTCCGCGGCGGGCCCATACTGTCCATGAAGCTTTTCCGGGCCGGCGGCGTCAACCTGGTGATGGTGCGGATAGGCAGAGCCCCGGAGGCGCATGAAGGCGGCGACGATGACTTGCCGGAACGGCGCCTCACGCTGCTTGCGCGAAACGCAACTGAGGCGATTGTGCTTGTCGACGCGGCAGGTGCGGTCGTTTGGGCCAACGAAGCCTTTCTGTCGCTTGCCGATCTGCCTGTTCCGGCACAGGCCGTCGGCAGGCCCGTATTCAGTTTCCTGCAATGGAGTTCCGTGGAGCGGGAGATCATTTTCGAGAACGCCCGCCGCCATGGGCGCGTCGGGGCGTTTCCGGCAGTCTTGTACAATGGAAAGGGCAACGGAACCGACGTGGCCGTCTCGGTCGTTGCCATGGATCTGGGCGGCTCGGGTGGCTACGGTCTCATCATGCGGCTGGCTGATACGCACGCATCCGGGGAGCAGCAGCCGAAGGGCGACGACGGACAAACCGCCGAAAGCATAGCCGGAATGATTGGTCGGATACCGATGAAGGATCTCGTCCGCGAACGCGCGGATGGGATTGAGCGGATGTGCATCGAGGCGGCGCTGCGGCTGACAGGCAATAACCGGGCCTCCACCGCAAGGGTCTTGGGCCTGTCGCGGCAGGCACTTTACTTGAAGATGAATCGCTTCGGAATCACGGATGGGGAATAGCATGCGCCTGCGGGTCGCGCAGTTTGGCGGTCGCTAATCCCCAGTATTTGTGCGACAGTCGGTCTCGGACAACCTCCGTGGAAACGACATCTAACGGTAAACCGCTCTAGGTCTTACGGATGGCTTCGATATGGTCGATGGCAGTCTTCCTGCTACTTGTAGCGTCCGCCGCCTCGAGCGGTGTGCTGTTCAGGCCAGATGAGTGGTACCGGTCGCTCCGCAAGCCGCGATGGACGCCACCCGACTGGGTCTTTGGTCCGGTCTGGTCGGTTCTCTACGTGATGATCGCGATCGCTGGCTGGCTGGTGTGGAAGCAGCAACCTGCAAGTCCGGCCATGGCCTTGTGGTGCCTGCAGCTGGTCGTCAACGCCGGCTGGTCCGGCGTGTTCTTTGGCATGCGCCGAATGGATCTCGCCTTCTGCGTGCTAGCGCTGCTGTGGCTGAGCCTTGCCGGCTTCACGGTGGCCGCCGTGGGAATTTCGCCTGCGGCCTCGGCTCTCTTTATCCCCTACCTCATATGGGTCACTATCGCCGGCGCGCTCAACTGGACTGTATGGCGAATGAACGCCGGAGTGCGCTGACAGGGCGAAGGCGTCGCAGGGCGACCGTCAGCCGTTCGCCC
>JAEUMA010000669.1 GCA_016793565.1 Rhizobiaceae bacterium | reverse complement strand
GGGATCGCCGGTAGGCCCCGAATCGACCGTGTTGGCATCGAATGCGCCTGGATCGGCCTGCGAGATGCCGGCGACCTTGATCGAGTACTGGCCGTTGTCGAAGCGCTGGCGCCATTCGGCCTCGCCGAGAAAGCCCTGGCGGGTATAGCCGGTGCCGCGCAGCGTCAGGTCGTAGGTTGGCGAAAGTGCGAGGTAGAAGGGAATGCCGACGCCGAAGCCGAGATCGCTCTTCTGGCTGAAGGACGGCAAAAGGAAGCCGGTCTTGCGCTTGACGGTCGGGTCGGCGATCTCGAAGGCGGGCAGCGTGACGAGCGACAGCCCGAAGAACTCGAATCGCGCGCGCTCGAAGCGGACGGTCTTGGTTTCACCGTTCCAGACGATCTTGCGCGCCTTGATTCGCCAGATCGGCGGCCGGCCCGGATCGTCCTCGCAGGGGGCGCAGGCCGTATAGACGCCATTGTTGAAGGTGGTGAGGACACCGCCCTCGCGCTTCGCGCTTTCGGCGGCGAAATACGTCTTGTCGACCGTCTCCACACGCAGAGCATTGACGAAGCCTTCGCCGAAGTCGTCGGTGATGTCGATCTCGTCGGCGAACACCTTGGTGCCCGACGAATCGACGATCTGTACCGCACCGCGCGCGATCAGCCGATTCGATTTGCGGTCGTAGGTGACTTTCTGCGCGACAAGGCGATTGCCGGCGTAGTCGATCTGGACGCCGCCGACCGCGGTCACCGTCTGGTCGTCGTTGTCGTAGACGAGGGTGTCGGCCTCAAGCAGCATCTGGCTGCCTTCGGGCACGCTTGGCGCCAGGTCCTCGACGCTCTGGGCTCGGCCCTCGGCGGAGAACAGCACGGTGTGGGCGGCGACGCATGCAAGTGCAGTCGCGCCGAGCAACCATGCGCGACGAACCGAACTGCTGCTGCGCCGTTGCCGGCCCCCCACCTATCCGTCCTCCCTGTAGAGCAGGAAAGTCACCCCCAGAAACAAGGCCACAATCACCGGAAACCAGGCCGCGACAAAAGGAGGTACGAGACCGGCATTGCCGAATGCTTGCACCAGTACAGACACGACATAAAGCAGAAACCCGGCAACTATGCCACCCAGAATCAGCGTCGCGGATTCGCCCATCCGGGCGAAGCGCATGGATACTGTGGCAGCGATCAGCGTCATTGCAACGAGCAGCATCGGCAGCGCCAGAAGCGAATGAAACTGCATCGCGAACGCGTCCGCCCGCAGGCCGAAGGAGCGTGCCACTTCTATCGTGCCTGGCAGAGCGTAGAAGGGAATGGTCTCCGGCCTGGCCAGGCGCTCCTGCACGAATTCCGGGCGCAGGTTTGTCGGCACCTGCGCGGTCTCCAGCGAATCAAAGCCGCTGTCGCGTGTGCGGCGCACTTTCTCGAGTTCCCAATAGCCCTCACGCAGATAGGCATGCGCGGCGTCCTTGCGCTCGACGATGTTGCCGTCCTCGTCGAAGCTGAAGAAGACGGCGTCCGACAGCGTCATGCCCTGGTCGAGGATGGCGCGCGCGCCGATGATGGTGACGCCGTCGTCCGTCTTCTGACGAATCCAGGGTGCAGCAAAGGCCGAGACCGAGTTGGACGAGCCGGCGCGCAGGGCGCTTTCCAGTGCTTCCGATTGGGAAAAGCCGTGTGCGGCCAGGGGGTTCAGCACACCTATCGTAAGCACTCCGAACAGAAAGGCGCCGATGCAAGGCGGCAGCAGGAATTGCCAGGCGGAAATGCCTGCCGAGCGGGCGATGACCAGTTCGTAGCGGCGGTTGAGCGAGATCAACGTGGCCATGGCGGAGAACATGCCGATGAAAGGCACCGCCTGCTGCATAATGATGGGAACGCGCAGCGCAGAGACTGCGAAGGCGCCCATGAAGGAATAGTTGGGCAGGCCGGAGGTGCGGCTCGAAAACTCCGTGAAATCAATCAGGAAGACCAGCAGAAGAATGCCGATGAAGAACCAGCCGGTAATCACGGCATAGCGCGTGAAGAAATAGCGGCCGAGCGTCCAGCCCATCAGGCCGATCCTGTCTGCGAGGCGCCCGCGCCGGGCATTCTCGATCGCAGCCGGCGCAGCATGTCGATTGCGCTGTCGGCCCAGGCGACCGGCAACTCCAATGTGCGATTCGTGGCGATGAACCAGGCGCATACGAGACTGGAGAGAATCGGCACTGCGTAGACGAGCGGAGCAAAGGCGGGATTGGTCTGCGTCTCGTTCGCGGCGACGAAGCCCATCCAGCGCACCAGCAGCGCGATCGCCACCGCGGTGATCAGGGGGTGGATGCGACTCTCGCGATGAGAGCGCGCG
>JAEUMA010000665.1 GCA_016793565.1 Rhizobiaceae bacterium | reverse complement strand
CATGGCCAGCGCGATCACCGTCACCCGCGCCAGCGGACGCGACATGGGATTTGCCGCGCTGGTGGCGGTGGTCTTTCCCCTGCTGGTGTCGCTCAGCATGGTCAAAACGCAGGGGTATTCTGTCGCCTATCCGTGGTGGATGATCCTCAACGGCGCCATCGTGATGCCGGTCTCGTTCTTCTGCCTGGCCATGGCGCCCAAATACATATCCGGCCCGGAAGTGGCCATGTTCTACCTGCTGGAGACCATCCTGGCGCCGGTCTGGGTCTGGATGATCTTCGCCGAGCAGCCGACCCGCAACACGTTGATCGGCGGCGGCATCATGGTCGTGACGCTGATCGCCCATGCGATCTGGCAGATCGGCCAGGAGCGCAAGCGCACGCGGGAAACCGCGGCGCACCCCGCCTAAGAGGCTGCGCCGCGACGCGCTTGCCCCTACTCCGCAGCGAGCGGAAAACGCGCTTTGGGAGCCTCGTCGGCGGCACGCGCATGCGGGGAGGCCACAGTCGAGGGCTCGTCGGCGTGGTTCGGCCGCACTACCCAGCGGAACAGCCGCGCCGTGCCATTGGCCGCATCGTCCATGATCGTGAAGAAGGACGGCACGAAGACCAGCGACAGCACGGTCGCCATCAACAGGCCGCCGATGACGGCTGTCGCCATCGGCGCACGGAACTCGCCGCCGTCGCCGAGCGCCATGGCCGCCGGCACCATGCCTGCCGACATGGCGATCGTGGTCATTACGATCGGCCTGGCACGCTTGCGGCCGGCGTCCAGGATCGCTTCCGCGCGCGGGACGCCGTGGCGCATTTCCTCGATGGCGAAATCCACCAGCATGATGGCGTTCTTGGTCACGATGCCCATCAGCATCAGGATGCCGATCACCACCGGCATCGAGACGGCCGAATTGGTCAGCCATAGGGCAGCGGCGACGCCGCCGATCGACAGCGGCAGCGAGCCCAGGATGGTGATCGAGTGGAACACCGAGCCGAACAGCAGGATCAGCACCACCAGCACCAGCATGAGACCCGTTGTCATCGCTTGCGCGAAGCCGGCGAACACCTCGCCCATGACCTCGGCGTCGCCGGTCTCCTGAATGCGTACGCCGGCCGGCATGTTCTTCACTTCGGGCAGGTTCCAGACGAGGTCCAGACCCTCACTCAGCTCGGCCCCGGCCGCCATGTCGGCGCTGATGACGACGCGGCGTTCGCGGTTGAAGCGTGCGATGGAGGACGGGCCCTGGCCGAACCGTATCTCGGCCACCGAAGACAGCGGCACGGACATCCCTGCCGCCGTCGGGATCGGCAGAGAGCGCACGACGGACAAATCGTGCCTGGCGGCTTCGTTCAACTGCACGCGGATCGGGATCTGGCGGTCGCCGATGGTGAACTTGGCAAGGTTCGCGTCCACGTCGCCGATGGTTGCCACGCGCAGCGCCTCCGACAGCGTGGCCGTGGAGATACCCAGTTCGGCGAGACGCTCCAGATCGGGAACGATCACCACCTCCGGCCGGTCAAGTGCCGCGTTGGAGGAAACCGCGCGGAACTTGCCGGTGGCGGTCATGGCGCTCTGGATCTTGCGGGCCTGCTCGTCGAGCACCGCGCCGTTGGTTCCCATCACGCCGAAGGCCAGCTGGCGCTCGCCGCGATCGTTGACGAAATAGGCGCGCACGTCGGGAACCTGCTCGAGCTTCTCCAGCAGGACCTCCTCGATCTGCGCCTGTGTGACCTTGCGCTCGGACTTGTGCACCAGATCGGCAATCACGGTTGCGCGGCGCGGTTCCAGCGTTCCGGTCGGGCTGGAGCCGCCGACGACGTAGACGCTTTCGACCTCGGGCACTTCCCGCATCAGCTCGCTGACGCGGTCGGTGGCGCGGCGCGTATCCTCCAGAAGGCTACCCGGCGGCAGTTCGATGGAGGTGATGATGCGACTGGCGTCTTCCTTCGGGATGAAGCCGGACGGCAGGAAGCCCATCGCATAGATCGATCCCGCGAAGAACAGGACGCCGGCCAGCAGCGTCAGCCAGCGGAAGCGCAGCGTCTGGCGCAGCAGCGCCATGTAGCCCCGCATGATGCGGCCCGGCTTGGGCTCGTCGTGGCCGTGCCCGCGCAGGAAATAGGCAGCCAGCATCGGCGTGATCAGCCGCGCAACGAGAAGCGAGAAGAACACGGCCGCGGCCACGGTAAGGCCGAACTGCTTGAAATACTGGCCGGCCACGCCGCCCATGAACGAAACCGGCGCGAATACCGCCATGATCGTCGCAGAAATCGCTATAACCGCGAGGCCGATCTCATCGGCCGCCTCCAGCGAGGCGCGGTAGGGCGATTTGCCGAGCTTCACATGCCGAACGATGTTCTCGATCTCGACGATCGCATCGTCAACGAGGATGCCGACGACCAGCGTTATGCCTAGCAGGCTGACCAGGTTGAGCGAGAAGCCCATCATGCTCAGCGCCCAGAATGTGGGAATTGCCGACAGCGGCAGCGCCACAGCCGATATGATGGTCGCGCGGACGTCGCGCAGGAATAGGAACACCACGATGACGGCGAGGATCGCTCCTTCCACCAGCGTTTCCATGGCGGAATGATAGTTGCCGACCGTGTAAGAGACCGCGTCGTCGACCTTGGTGATGCCGACGTCCGGATAGGCCTTCATGAGGTCTGCCACCGCCGCCTCGACGCGGCCGGCCACCTCGACGTCGCTTTCGCCCTTGCCGCGGAAGACGGCGAAGGCGACGACCGGCTCGCCGTTGACGCGGGCGAAGGACTTCGGCTCGGCCCAGGAGTCGGTGATCGTGGCGATTTCGCCGAGCCTGACAGTGCGCGACCCTGCAAGCGGGATTTCCAGCGCCTCCAGGTCGGAGACGCTCTTGGCGCCGCCAAGGGCGCGGATCGCCTGGTCGCGCGAACCGAACTTGGCGCTGCCGCCGGTCATATCCGCGTTGACGGCCCACAGCGCGCGGTTGACCTCGCCAGCCGTAACGCCGAGCGCCGTCAGCCGGTCGGGGTCTACCTCGACCTGGATTTCGCGCGTTACGCCGCCGTTACGGTCGACGCGGGCGACGCCCTTCAGCCCTTGGAGCTTGCGGATGACGGTGTCGTCCACGAACCAGGACAGTTCCTCGATCGTCATGGTGGGCGCAGTCACCGCATAGGTGACGATCGCCTGCCCTTCCACGTCGATACGGCTGACGACCGGGGCCTCCGCCGTGGCCGGCAGATCGGAGCGTATGCGCTCGACAGCGTCCTTGACGTCGTCCAACGCCTTCTGGGTTTCGATCTCCAGGCGGAATTCCACCACCGTCTGCGAATTGCCCTCGGTGATAGTCGAGGTGACGCTCTTGACCCCGGTGATGTTGGAGACCGCATCCTCGACGCGCTTGGTGACCTGCGTCTCCAGCTCGCTCGGCGCCACACCCGGGTCGACCACGGTGACGGCTACCAGCGGGATATCGATGTTCGGAAAGCGCGTGACCGGCAGCTTGGAGAAGGCGATCAGCCCGAGCACCGTCAGCACGATGAACAGCAGGACGGCCGGAACCGGGTTGCGGATCGACCAGGCGGAAATATTCCAGTTCATTGGGCGATCGCCCCTGTCAGTTCATCGCGCACCGGCGTGACGAGGTCGCCGTCGGCCACGAACGTGCCGGCGCGCGAAACGATCTCGGCGCCAGCGTCGATCCCCGACAGAACCTCGACATCCGCGCCCGAACGCACTCCGAGAACGACGGGCACGGTGTGGATGCGCCCCTCTTCGACGCGCTGCAGGAAGGCGTCGCTGTCGCGGTAGACGACGGAGGCCGCCGGCACGACGATGCCCTCGCGGCGCGTGATCTCGATGTCGCCGCGGCCGAAATTGCCCGCCTGCGCCTTGCTACCCTGATCGAGCGATATGCGCACCGAGCCCAGCCGCGAGCGGGCATCAACCTCGGGGGAAATGCGCCGCACATGGCCGCCTACCGTGTCCTTTCGCCCCGCCAGCCAGAGCTTGGCGGGCATTGCGGGTTCGAGCCTGGCGAGATCAGTCTCCGACACGTCGGCCGCCAGTTCGAACTCGGCATTGATGGCGATGCGGAAAAGCGGCGCGCCCGAAGCGGAGACGATGCCGCCCAGCGTGGCGTTGCGCGACAGCACGAGCCCGTCGGCGGGCGCGCGAACCTCTGTTTTGCTGAGCTGCAGCATGACGTTCTGCTTCTTGGCGTCGATGACCGCTAGCTGGGCGCGCGAGGCGACCAGCGCTTTCCTGGCCGAATTCAGCCGCGCGGTGGCGCTGTCGAAGCCGTTGACCGCGTTGTCGAGCTCGGCCTTGGTAGCAACGCCCTTCGTCTGCAGCGAGCGTACGCGCTCCAGCGCCTCGCTGCTCTGGCGCACCGCTACCTCGGCATCGGCGATCTGCGCGTCGACCTGATCAATGTTGGCCTGCGCCTGTGCGCGCGTCGCTTCGATCTCGACAAGTTGGGTGTCCAGCATAGAGCGGTCGAGCGTGGCGAGCACGTCGCCCTTGCGCACCGTGTCGCCTTCGTCGGCGTTCAGCGCGGTCACGATCATGCCGTTGAGGTCGGTCCCCACGGCGGCCTCCTCGCGCGCCACCACGGTGCCGTTGACCGAAAGGGTCTCGACCACTTCCTTCCGCTCCGCCGAGACGACCCGGATGGAGGGCGCTGTCGGCTTGACAATGGTGGTGGTCGCGGGCGGCGCCTCCGCCTCCAGCGGCAAGACAGTGGCAGCGAGGGCCGTCGCAGTGAAGAGCGTCGCGACGAAGATTCTGGAAGGCGACTTGAGCGTCATGCTGAGCACTCGCAAGCTCGAGAAAACAGGTCAGTCCGTGTTGGTCGCTACGTCCGCGGTGCGGGGGCGCAGCATCCCCACCACCATGGCGCGCAGAAGGATCTCAAGTTGATCCATGTCGACGCCGCGTCCCGGCAGATCGTTGAGCGCCATGCCCTCGCCAATCGCCATAATCGTCGGCAGCAGGGTCTCGAAACCGACAGGCGGGTCGATCTCGCCGCGCTCGACGGCCGCCGACAGGTACTGGTGAAAGCGCTTGCCGACCTCACTGATGTTGCGGCTGCAGGTCAGGTCGATTGCCGGGTTGCGCATCGATTCCGAACGTATCTCGGCGAACAGCGCAGTCTTGTTGCACTCGTGAGTATGGCGGATGTGATGAAGTGCTGCGTAGACCACACCGTCCACGACGGAGGGATTGTCCAGCATGCCGATGAAGCACGAGGCGTCGTCGCGCCGATCCGCCTCGCAGATGGCCTCGACGATGGCCTCCTTCGACGGAAAGTAGCGATAGAGCGCCCCGGGTGACATTTCCGCCTCGGCGCAAATCTCCTGCATCGACGCGCCCTTGAAGCCTGAGCGGATGAAGCAGGCCTTGGCAGCCTCCAGAACGCGCTGGACCTGCTGGTCGCGCCTTTCCGAACGGGACGAAGCCTGTCCGTCGAGCGGATCCAGCACCGCCAATCCGAAACGATCCGATATGCCTTGATCCATCTCAACCTACTCGGGCGAACGATCGATCGCAATTCATGCGAATGATCATTCTCATATTTTAGGTTGCCGCATGCGGTTTCGCAAGTGCGAAATAGACGCTGCGTCAACTGAGGTGGTGGATCTTGCCAGACCGTTGTCAGGAGGACGGACCTCTCGCGAGGTTTCTGGCCGCGCGAAGTGCCCCTTTTGACGGCCCGACGACTTGGATCAGAAAACGCTTGCTATCAGCCGAGCGCAATACGGTAGACGGTCGCGGGCGGCAGATTGGCCATCGCAAGGCCGACGCGATGCGACGTTAGGCCCAGCTCCTGCATCGTCGCGGCATGCACCGGGCAGCGCGGGCCGTAGGTGAACTGATAAAGCGATGCACCATGCCGCATCGTGGAAAAGACGCTGGCGAGGATGCGCGCAACCTTGGCCTGAGGCATGGAAAGCAGCGGCAGACCGCTCACAGCGGCACCGAAAGGAACAGGTCTATGTTCGTCGCCGAGACCGGCAGCGTCCATACGCAACACACAAGCCTGCGGGAAGCGAGCACGCAGAAGCGTAGCGAAGGCGGCATCCTGTTCGATCAAAGTCAGGTCGCGCTGTGCGAGGCCGCGCGCCAACAAAGCGCGCGTAAATACGCCCGTCCCTGCCCCGAGTTCGAGCACGGGTGCGCATTCCGGACTCATCTCGCTGGCCATCAACCGGGCAAGGGCACGCCCCGACGGCGCCACCGCAGCGACACGCAGCGGCGTCCTGATCCATGAACGGAGAAAGAGCAAAGCGTCGTGGTTCCCGGCCATGCACCGGCACTGCCGCATCCGCATGTCCGACGTATGACAGTGCCAGGCGCCGTCAGCCGAATTTGCCGGAGCGCGGGAACCCCTTCGGAACCATGCGGCCCGCCGCGGCGCGGTCGCCCAGCCATTCGGCCAGTTCGGCCTTCTGCCGCACGAACACACGCTGCGAGG
>JAEUMA010000645.1 GCA_016793565.1 Rhizobiaceae bacterium | reverse complement strand
GTGGACATGCAGAACGATTTCGGTTCGGAAGGCGGAATGTTCGACCGCGCCGGCGTCGATATTGCGCCGATCAAGGCGATCGTGCCGCGTATCGTCGATGTGGTGGCCGATGCCCGCGCCGCGGGAATGACCGTCGTGTTTCTGCGCCAGCAGCACAGCGCAGACCTCGCCGACACCGGCGGCCCTCAATCGCCGCATTCGATCAAGCATCGACCCATGCAGCTCGGAGCATCGTTTCCCGCGCCGGACGGCAAAGCGGGGCGTGTGCTCATACGCGGTACATGGAACACCGACAATGTGCCCGAGCTAACGCCGCAGCCTGATGATATCGTGATCGGCAAGCCACGGTACAGCGGCTTCTTCAACACGGACCTCGATGCGCGACTTCGTCACGAGGGCATCAAGTACCTGGTATTCACCGGTGCGACGACCAGCATATGCGTGGAATCCACCGTACGGGACGCCATGTTCCGCGACTACGTCTGTTTGGTGCTTGAGGATTGCACGGCGGAGCCAATTGCCGCCAATGCGGCGCGCAGCAACCATGAAGCCAGCCTGCTCAATATCGAGCTGCTCTTCGGCTGGGTTGCGAAGGCTGCGGACTTGCGAGCCGCCTTGCACATGCGACGCCAGGCGGCGGAGTAGCCGGCAAGACCCGCGAGTTTCGACGCGACGGTTGACACCGCGTTTGGTTTCCTTTAGCCAGCCGCCAACGCCGGGCAGCAATGTCCGGTGTTTCATTTGACGTGTCCCGTGGATTTTTCCGCAAAGCGTGCGTGGAAAATCCTGTCAGGTCTCGAAAAAGGAGGCCAGAGGAGGGCGCGTTTCCTTCGCCCGAAGCTTCCGGTTTCGGGTGTAATCTGTTGAAAGGGAATGCGATGAGCAAGCGCGAATCCGCAAAGTACAAGATCGACCGCCGTCTTGGCGAAAACATCTGGGGCCGTCCGAAGTCCCCGGTCAACAAGCGTGAATACGGCCCCGGCCAGCACGGCCAGCGCCGCAAGGGCAAGCTTTCTGACTTCGGCCTGCAGCTCCGCGCCAAGCAGAAGCTGAAGGGTCACTACGGCGATATCTCCGAGAAGCAGTTCCGCAAGACCTACGAGGAAGCCAACCGCCGCCGCGGTGACACGCCGGACAACCTCATCGGCCTGCTGGAATCGCGCCTCGACGCGGTCGTTTACCGCGCCAAGTTCGTGCCGACCATCTTCGCCGCCCGCCAGTTCGTGAATCACGGCCACGTCAACGTCAACGGCCGTCGCACCAACATCGCCTCCTACCGCCTGAAGGCCGGCGACGTCGTCGAGGTGCGCGAGAAGTCCAAGCAGCTCGTGATCGTGCTGGAATCCGTTCAGCTCGCCGAGCGCGACGTTCCGGACTACATCGAGGCCGATCACAGCAAGATGGTTGCCACCTTCAAGCGCACGCCCGGCCTTGCCGACGTGCCGTTCGCCGTTCAGATGGAGCCGAACCTGGTCGTCGAGTTCTACTCGCGCTGATACGGTCGACCGACTGATTTTCTCGGAAGGCCGCGTTCGCGCGGCCTTTTTCGTTGCGGGCGTGGCGGCTATCCTTTCGTCGCCCGCCAGGCTGGAGGCCGACGCAATTGCTGCACGACATGCCGCTGGACGATAGCCAGACCTGCCATCCGATGTTTCGCGAGGTGCCGCCCACCGTGGAATTCAACAAGCTGCGCAAGCGGCTGCTGCGCCAGGCGCGCCAGGCCATCGAGGATTTCGGCATGCTGCGCCCCGGCGGCCGCTGGCTGGTTGCGCTCTCGGGCGGCAAGGATTCCTACGGTCTGCTGGCGATCCTGCTCGACCTGAAATGGCGCGGCCTTCTGCCGGTGGAGCTTCTGGTCTGCAACCTCGACCAGGGACAGCCCAATTTTCCGAAGCATGTGCTGCCGCGGTACCTGGAATCGCTCGGCGTCGCGCATCGCATCGAGTACCAGGACACCTATTCGATCGTCACCGACAAGGTCGCCTCGGGCAACACCTACTGTTCGCTCTGCTCGCGGCTGCGGCGCGGCCACCTCTATCGCATCGGGCGCGAGGACGGGTGCTCCTCGCTGGTGCTGGGTCATCACCGCGAGGACATCCTCGAAACCTTCTTCATGAACCTGTTCCACGGCGGCAGGCTGGCGGCGATGCCGCCCAAGCTGCTGAACGACGAGGGCGACGTCGCCGTGCTGCGCCCGCTGGCCTACAGCGCTGAGGCCGACCTTGCCCGCTTCGCGGACGCGATGGGCTTCCCGATCATTCCCTGCGACCTGTGCGGAAGCCAAGAGGGCCTTCAGCGCAACGTCATGAAGGCTATGCTCGACGACGTCGAGCGCAAGATGCCCGGGCGCAAGGACACGATGATCCGCGCGCTCACCAATGTGCGGCCCTCGCACCTGCTGGACCGCAAGCTGTTCGACTTCGCCGGCCTCGATCTCGCGGCGGCCGAAGCTCAGTGATGCGCCGGCGCGTGCTGCGCGCGAAACAGCACGCCCTTCTCCGCTATGAGCACCATCACCACGGCAATCAGGCCGACGCCGCAGAAGCCGGCCGCCAGCGGCGTGGTGGTGCCGTTGAAGGCCTGGCCGATGATCGCGCCGATCACGCCGCCGCCGATCGTCTGGAAAAAACCCTGCACGGATGACGCCGAACCGGCGATATGCCCGAGCGGCTCCATCGCCAGCGCGTTGAAGTTCGAGCCGATCCAGCCGAACTGGAACATCGCCGCCGCGAACAGCAGCACGAAGGCGGGGAAGGGCACTTCTCCGAACAGCGACCACACAAACCAGATCGTGCTGACCAGGCAGAAGCCCAGCAAGGCGCCATGCGACAGGCGGCGCATGCCTACCCGCACGACAAGGCGCGAATTGAGGAACGACGACAGCGACATCATCGCCGCGATGGCTGCGAAAACGACTGGGAACCATACGCCGAGCCCGTAGATACCGACGTAGACCTGCTGGGCCGAGTTGATGAAGCCGAACAGCGCCCCGAACACCGTCATCGAGGCGAGCATGTACCAGACCGACATGCGGGTGGTCAGCACCGTACCGGCCGCCTGCATCACCGAAGACAGCGTAAACGGCCGCCGGTCGCGCGGGTCGAGCGTTTCCGGGAGCCGGACAGCCGCCCAGATCGAGATCGCCAGCGCCAACGTGGCCATCGACACGAAGATCATGTGCCAGTTGGCGACCAGCATGATGATCTGGCCCGCACCCGGCGCGATCACCGGTATAATCATGAAGACCATGAAGATTAGCGACATAATCTCGGCCATGGCGCGCCCGCCGAAGCGGTCGCGGACCATCGACACCGCGATGACGCGCGTGGCGGCCGCGCCCAGACCCTGGATGAAGCGGAGGACGAGCAGCACCCCGAAGCTCGGCGCCAGCGCCGCGCCATAGGCGGCGATCACGTAGACGGTGAGCCCGAACAGCAGCGGTCCCCGCCGGCCGAAGCGATCGGAGATCGGGCCGTAGGGCAGGAGGCCTATACCCATGCCGGCGAAATAGGCCGAGATCACATATTGGCGATGGTTTTCGTTCTCGACACCGAGGCTGGCTCCCATCTCCTGCAGGCCGGGAAGCATGATGTCGATCGCCAAGGCGTTGAGCGCCATCAGTGCGGCGGCGAGCGCAATGAATTCCCAGCGTGGAATAGAAAGTCCAGCCACCGTCGGCCTTGGGGCGACTCGCGGATCCATGACAAAGCCTTCTTGATGACCCGAAAACACCAAACGCGCCGGTTGGTTGCCGGCGCATGGTAGAAAGGTGCGGCACCCGGCGAAACGGGAGCCCGGGGAAACGCTAACCGGTCAGGCGGCGCCTTTTACGCTCACGCCCTTCTCTTCGAAGAAGGGCTGCAGCTCGCCGGCCTGGAACATCTCACGCACGATGTCGCAACCGCCGACGAAATCGCCCTTCACATAGAGCTGCGGGATCGTCGGCCAGTTCGAATATTCCTTGATGCCCTGGCGCAACTCACCGGAGGTGAGCACGTTCACGCCTTTGTAGTCGACGCCGAGATAGTCGAGAATCTGCACGACCTGCCCCGAAAAGCCACATTGCGGAAAACCCGGCGTGCCCTTCATAAACAGGACGACGTCGTTTCCCTTAACCTCGCTGTCGATGTAGTCGTTGATTCCGGTCATCGTGAAAAATCCTTCCGCATCCAGGGTCAAGGCCGGGATGTTGCTAGGCTCACAACTAAACCCTGGATCGAGTCCTTACAAGACCGCGCCGCAGAGTTCTGTCAGGATAGCCTTAGCGAAGCGCTTTGCCGCGCCGCAAAGTGCGCTTGCGGCTGGCGGTGCGCTTGGTCACGCGGCGCTTCTGCGCGGTCGAGCGCGTGCGGGTGGTCTTCTTGCGGCTGGTCTGCCGGCGCGCCGGCCGCACCAGTTTTTCCAACTGGCCGAGAACGCCGCCGCTGCTGGGATTGCGGCGGCGGCGCCGGCGCTTGCCTGCGCCGGATGTCTTGCTGAGGATCTCCTTCAGCGCGCTGTCCACGATCCCGTCGACCAGATCACCAACGATGGACATGCTTCTCCGCCTCCGGCCGGACGCCTATTCGGGGACGCTGGTTTGCAACGCCAGCGCGTGCAGCACGCCGCCCATGTTGCCCTTCAGCGCATTGTAGACCATCTGGTGCTGCTGCACGCGGCTCTTGCCGCGGAAACTCTCTGCCACCACCTCGGCCGCGTAATGGTCGCCGTCGCCGGCGAGATCGCGGATCGTCACCTTGGCGTCGGGGATACCCTCCCGGATCAGCCGCTCGATGTCGCGCGCATCCATCGCCATCGGGTCGTCTCCATTGCACTGACTTGCTTCATGAACATGCCGGGAAGCGCCGGCGAAATCAATCGAAGGCGCGACCGGCGGCGGGGAAAGGCGCTCAGCCTTTGGTCGGGGCGGCGTCCATGAAGGAGGGGAACCAGGCTTCGTGCGCGCGGCGCAGTTCGGCGACCGAGATCGCGCGGGCGCCTCCCAGCGTCAGGTTCGCTCCACCGGTCACGCCGATCAGATCGGCCGCGACGCCAGCCTCGGCCATGCGCGCGGTGAAAGCCTCCATATGGTCGCGCGCAACCGTCACGACGTAGCGCCCCTGGTCTTCCCCGAAGAACGCTGCCGCTTCCGCGCTGCCCGGTGCATCGATGGTTGCGCCGATACCCGAGGCCATCGCCATCTCGGCGAGCGCAACCGCGAGGCCGCCGTCCGACAGGTCGTGCACTGCGCTGGCAAAGCCCGCCCGGATCACGCCGCGCACGAAATCGCCCGTCCGTTTCTCATGTTCGAGGTCGACGGTCGGGGCAGGGCCGTCTGCCCGGCCAAGCACGTCGCGAAGATAGACAGATTGGCCGAGATGCGTGCCCCAGCCCGCCGGCGCGCCAATCAGGAAGATCGCCTCGCCCTCTGCCGCGAAGCGGATACGCGCCATTCTCGACCAGTCCGGCAAAAGCCCGACGCCGCCGATTGTGGGCGTCGGCAAGATGCCGCGGCCGTTGGTCTCATTATAGAGCGAGACGTTGCCCGACACGATCGGGAAGCCGAGCGCACGGCAGGCGGCGCCGATGCCTTTGATCGCCTGAACGAACTGGCCCATGATCTCGGGACGTTCGGGATTGCCGAAGTTGAGGTTGTCGGTAGCGGCCAGCGGTTCAGCGCCGACTGCCGTCAGGTTGCGCCAGCATTCGGCCACCGCCTGCTTGCCGCCCTCGAAGGGGTCGGCCTCGCAATAGCGCGGCGTCACGTCTGAGGAGAAGGCAAGCGCCTTGCTCGGATGCCCCTCGACCCGCACCACGCCGGCATCGCCGCCGGGCAATTGCAGCGAGTTGCCCTGGATCAGCGTGTCGTACTGCTCCCAGACCCAGCGCCGGGACGACAGATCCGGGCCGCCCAGCAGCCGCAGCAGCGCGTCGGCCAGATCGCCATGCGGCAGCGCGTCCGTGGCCAGCGGCGCCTGCGGCTTCGGCTCGATCCAGGGCCGGTCGTATTCGGGCGCCTTGTCGCCAAGGTCCTTGATCGGCAGGTCGGCGACCTGTTCGCCCTGATGCAGGATGCGGAAGCGCAGATCGTCGGTAGTGCGGCCCACGACGGCGAAGTCCAGGCCCCATTTGCGGAAAATGGCCTTCGCCTCGGGCTCCTTCTCGGGGCGCAGCACCATCAGCATGCGCTCCTGGCTTTCCGAAAGCATCATCTCGTAGGCGCTCATGCCGGTCTCGCGCACCGGCACGGTGTCGAGGTCCAGTTCTATGCCGAGGTCGCCCTTGGCGCCCATCTCGACGGCCGAGCAGGTCAGCCCGGCGGCGCCCATGTCCTGGATGGCGATCACCGCGCCGGACGCCATCAGTTCGAGACAGGCCTCGAGCAGGCATTTTTCGGTGAACGGGTCGCCGACCTGCACCGTCGGTCGCTTTTCCTCGATCTTCTCGTCGAATTCGGCGGAGGCCATGGTGGCGCCGCCGACGCCATCGCGCCCGGTCTTGGCGCCGAGATAGACGACGGGCAGCCCGACGCCTTCGGCCTTCGAATAGAAGATGCCATCGGTTTTCGCGAGGCCGGCGGCGAAGGCGTTGACCAAGCAGTTGCCGTTGTAGCGGGAATCGAAATTTACCTCGCCGCCGACGGTCGGCACACCGAACGAATTGCCGTAGCCGCCCACGCCGGCCACCACGCCCGCCACCAGATGCCGGGTCTTGGGATGGTCGGGTGCTCCGAAGCGCAGCGCGTTCATGGCCGCGACCGGGCGCGCACCCATGGTGAAGACGTCGCGGAGGATGCCGCCGACGCCGGTCGCCGCGCCCTGATAAGGCTCGATATAGGAGGGGTGGTTGTGGCTCTCCATCTTGAAGACCACGCAGTCGCCGTCGCCGATGTCGACCACGCCGGCATTTTCGCCCGGTCCCTGGATCACCTGCGGCCCCGAGGTCGGCAGGGTGCGCAACCACTTCTTCGACGATTTGTACGAGCAGTGCTCGTTCCACATCGCCGAAAAGATGCCGAGTTCGGTGAAGGTCGGCTCGCGCCCGATCAGGTCGAGGATGCGCTGGTACTCGTCCGGCTTGAGCCCGTGGGCGGCGACGAGTTCGGGCGTGATGGGACGGGTGTTCTGGATCGTCATCGGCTGCTTTCGCCAGGTCGGATTGCGCGGGGCTCGGCCCCGCTCATAGCGCAAGCTGCTGCAATGCAACACCGATGAAACGCGCGAAAATCGCGGTTTCGTCGTGCTATCACCAGTTACCCGTAGGTATCGTAGCCGGCGCCGGCGTTTTCGAGCAGGCGCCGGAGGATCCCAAGGCCCCGGTCGACGGCGTCGCGCTTGGGCAGCGACGAGAAGCCCACGCGGACGCGATGATGCACCTCGTCCGAACGACCGGGCTTGTACTCGTCCTCGTCGTCGATCATCACGCCCTCATTGGCCGCCGCCGCCTTGAAGGTTCCGGAGAGCCAGGGTTCGGGCAGTTTCAGCCAGATGAACGGGCAATGGGCGTTCGAGCAGAAGTCGAAGCCGTCTAACGTCCGCCGCACCATCGCGTGGCGCGCGGCAATCTCGTCGCGCACCGTGTCGCGAATGGCGTCCGCATCGCCGGACAGCACCATCCGCGCGGATAGTTCCGCGAGCAGGAACGAGATTCCGCCGGTTACCATCTTATGCGCCACCTGAACCCGACCGGCAGTGTTGGCGGGGCAGGAGACCCAACCGCCGCGGATGCCAGCGGCCACGGTCTTCGACAGGCCGCCGACGTGAAAGGTTCGCTCCGGGGCGAAGGTCGAGAGCGGCGCGGGCTGTTCGCGCAGGAACGCGCCGTAGATGGAGTCCTCGATCAGCCAGACATTGTACCGGCGCGCTATCTCGGCGATCGCCCTGCGGCGGCTTTCCGGCATCACCGTCAGCGTCGGATTGTGCAGGGTCGGAATGAGGAAGGCGAGCTTCGGGTGCTGTTGCGCGCACAGACGCTCGAAGTCCTCCGGCACCGGGCCGTGCTGGTCGGTCGCAAACAGCACGGTGCGCCGGCCGATGACATTGACCGAACGGGCGATGGACGAATAGGTCAGCGTCTCGAAGGCGATCTTGTCGCCCGGCGCGGTGACCGCGCCGACGACGGCCATTACCGCCGCGTGCACACCGATGGTCGGCACCACGCCGGCTGCGTCGGGAACCCAGCCTGAAACGCTGAGCCACCGGCTGCCCGCCTCGCGCCAGCGCGCCGGCACCGACCTTGTATAATCGATCACCTCGGCCGGAAATTCGCGCGCGACGGCCTGGACGACGCGCTCGATGGCGGCGTTCTGGCCCACCTCAGGCGCGGAGGTGCTGTCCATGACGAGCTTACCCGAGGTCGCGCCGGAAAACCGCGTGCCGCCGATCGACGGGGGCAGGGCGATCTCGACCTGCTTCTTCTCATCCTCGCGGACAAGCACGAAAGTGCCGCGGCCGACCTCGCCGCTGACCAGCCCCCTCTCGCGAACGACGGCATAGGCGCGGCCGACCGTGCCGATTGTCACGCCCAGATCATAGGCAAGGTCGCGCTGCGGCGGCAGCTTGGCGCCCGCGGGCAGGACTCCGGAGGAGATGTCGCCTTCGATGCGTTCGGCCAGCCGCATATACAGCGGACCGCCACCTTCGTTCAGATCGGGAAGCCAATTTGTCATCGTGACAATTCTTATATTGCCACCCACGACGAGTCAATGCATATCGATTGCATCGAAACAAGTTGAGCGGTTTAAGAAAAGCCGAAGATTGTCATGAGTACAATTGATACATACAGGGATACATTGCGCGAGCACGAACTGCCGGCTGCGCGGACTCCGTCGTCGCGCTTTTCGGTTGTGCGCTTCCTGGAATGGGTGGAGATGCGGCTGGAGCGGCGCCGGAGCCGTATCGCGCTGCTCGAAATGACCGATCAGCAGCTTGCCGACATCGGCGTTTCCCGAGCCGAGGCCTATCGCGAAGGGTCCCGCTCGGTCTGGTATTGATCGCGGCGCACAGCGTTACGGCGGAAACGTCACGCAGCACTTCCGCAACTGGTATCGCCGCTCTGCCAGCGCGTCAGATCCGCCTTGATCCTACCGCCCAGCGCCTGGTCGAGAAGCGGCCCGAAAACGTCCACCCGGCTGGAATTGCCGCTCGCCTGCACGACCAGCAGCGGCAACCCGCCGTAGTTCTTCACAGGCACCAGCAGGAAGCGCGGATTGCCGCTGAAGGAATTCAGCTCGTTCGCCATGCGATAGGGTTTGAACGCCGGGTCCTTGCTGGCGAACCAGCATTTGTGGGCGGCGATCGCGACCTGCTCCATCGCGCGCAGCGATGCGCTCTTGCCCGAAGGCGCTGCCGGCGACGGCGGTGCCTTCGACTGGCAGGCCGCGGCCAGAAGGCTCAGCCCCAGGACGGATGCTTTCAGGAATTTCGAACGGGGCATGGCGCTCTTTGCGAATCGGCTGAGGTTGGCGCGAGCTTCGCACGAACCCAGAACATTACGGCAGATGTGGAATGACGATTGCCGCGAAAAGATCAGGCGGCTACCCCGAGAACGCCTTGGAACAGCGGCCGGCCGTCCGTTCCGCCATGGGCGGGCTCGATCAGGTTTTCGGGATGCGGCATCAGGCCGAGCACGTTGCCGCGATCGTTGATGACGCCCGCGATATCGTTGATGGAGCCGTTGGGATTGGTGCCTTCCGCATAGCGGAACACCACCTGGCCTTCGCCTTCGATGCGGGCGAGCGTGTCCGCGTCGGCGAAATAGTTCCCGTCGTGATGCGCGACCGGACAGCGGATGACTTCGCCGGGCGAATATCGGCGCGTGAAGGCCGTATTGGCGTTGGCGACTGAAAGCTTGACCTCGCGGCAGACGAATTTCAGCGAGGCATTGCGCATCAGCGCGCC
>JAEUMA010000644.1 GCA_016793565.1 Rhizobiaceae bacterium | reverse complement strand
CCGGCCTTGGCGAAAAGCGCCATGGCGTCGACCGAGGCGTTGCTGGTGGTGAGGTAGATGCCCGACTTAGCGCGCCGTTCCACGATGCGCATGGCCTCCAGTATGGCCAGTGTCTCGCGGATCTGGCCGCGGCTCACACCGAAATGATCGGCCAGTTCGCGTTCCGAAGGCGTCCTGCTCGTGCGTGAGTCCGAGCACGAGTACAGATAGGCCGCGAGGTCCGCGAGGAGGTTCTTTTCCGTCATGGCGCGACTTGGGCGTGGGCCTCCAGGAATTTCTGCGAAACGGTGAAGCCGAGGCCGGGCTTCTCGGGAAACGCGATCATGCCGTCCTTTACGACGATCTCGTCCTCGATCAAGTCGTGAATCATCGGATTGGCGCCCAGCGAGTATTCGATGATGAAACTCGCGGGCGAGGCCGCGCAGACATGCAGGCCTGCGAAGAAGCACGGCGCGCCCGCCCACAGATGCGGCGCAAAGCGCAGGTTGAAGGCGCTGGCGATCGTGCCGATCTTCATTGCCTCCGAGATGCCGCCGCAGAAGGCCGGGTCCGGCTGGAAGATGTCGGCCGACTTCAGCAGGGCAAGGTCGCGGAAGGCGTAGCGGGTGGCCTCGCTCTCGCCCGTCGCGATCGGCACCGGCCCGGAGGCGCGAACTTCGGCCATGCCTGCCTTGTCGTCGGCGATCACCGGCTCCTCGAACCATGTCAGATCGAGGTCCGACACGAGCTGGACAAAGCGCTTGGCGTCGGCGACCGTATAGGTGCCGTGCGCGTCCACCATGATCTCCACCTCCGGCCCGAGCGCCTGGCGGGCGGCACGGACGCGGGCAGCCGAAATGTGCGGCGCGCCGTCCATGGAGCCGACGCGCATCTTGACCGATTGGAAGCCGCCGGAGGCGATATACGACTTCAGCTGGTCGCCGATCTTGTCGGCCGGCGCCCAGCCGCCGGAGGCGTAAGCCGGCATGCGGTCCAGCTTGCGGCCGCCGAGCAGCCGCCACACCGGCTGGCCGAGCGACTTGCCGAGAATGTCCCATAGCGCGATGTCCACCGCGCTGATGGCCGCCACCGACATGCCGCGCCGGGCGATCTGCGGCATGGCGTGGCCGGAAGCGGCCGCCTGCTCGTGGCGCACGCCGTTGTAGAGCATCTCCCAGATGACGGAGATGTCGGCGGGGTCGCGGCCGATCAACTGCGGCCCGACCTCGTGATTGAGCATGTGGACCAGCGCGCCATAGTCGCCGGCGCTGCCGGCGGCGTTCTTGCCTTCGCCCCAGCCCACCAGCCCGTCATCGGTCTCGATGCGCAGGATGGCTGCGTCGAACGTGCGCACCTGCCCGAAATCGCTGCGGTGCTGGCGGCTGGCTTCGATGGGTATGCGAACCCACCAGGCTTTGACATCCTTGATGCGCATATCTTCTTCTCTCGCGGCTTCCGCCGAGGCGGCGGAAGCGGACCTCGCGGCCCAGGGCGTCGATCAGGCCGGCATCTTCTTGCCGATGAGCGGCAGAATCGTCTCGGCGGTAATGCGCATCTGGTCGGTGTAGAATTTCTCAGTCAGTACGCTCGAGCCGTGGTCCTGGATGAACTTCAGCTGCTCGGGCGAGATATCGACCGGGTTGCGCTCGACCATGTCCGGATAGCGGTTCGCTGGCGTACGGTCGACGGGCGCGACGAATTCGTTGGTCAGCGCGCCGTCGTAGCCGACGTCCTTCAGAATACCGATGAGCTTCGGCCAGTCGATCGTGCCGAGGCCGGCGGCGAAACGGTTGTTGTCGGCGATATGGAAGTCGAACAGCCGCTTGCCGGCCTTGCGGATCGCTTCCTCGACGTCGAACTCCTCCATGTGGATGTGGTAGGCGTCGAGGCAAATTCCGCATTCGGGGCTCACCGCATCGGCCAGCGCCAGCGCCTGTTCGCCCCGGTTGAAGATATAGGTCTCGAAGCGGTTCAGCGGCTCGACCGCGATTTTCACGCCGACCTTCTTGCCGTGGTTGAAGCATTCGCGGGTGGCGTCGACCAGCCACTTCCATTCCTCGGCCTCAGTGGCGTCGGGGGTCACCTTGCCGACCGTGCCGGGAACCAGGGTGATGATCTCGCCGTCGAGCTCGCTGACCATGGTGAGTACGTCCTTCACGTACTGCACCGAGCGTTCGCGCTGGCCCTGATCCTTGGCCGCCAGGTTGCGCTCGCCGAGCATCAGCGTCACCGCGCCCCAGCAGCGGATGCCGTATTCCTTCAGCAGCTTGCGGGTCTCGGTGGGCTTGTACTGCTCCGGCTCGCCGGAAATCTCGATCGACTCGTAGCCGAACTTCTTGATCCGCTTCAGCGTCGTTTCCAACGGCTCGGCGCGCATCCAGTTATGCGTGGAAAGATGCATCTCGTCTCACTCCCAGGCTTTTCTCGAGACTTGCGCAAACACAAGTCCGTTTCCTCCCGAACGGCTGCCAATCCATCGTCAACTGGTTGGACCAATTCGGTTCCTGAGGTTTCCTACTCCATTTCTCAGGCGGTCGCAAGGCAAGCGGCAGGAAATGCGGATTTGAGATTCTGAGAGATAAAAATGGTTATCTTTCAAACAGATGTCGTGATTTTTCTGTCGTGCGCAACGTTGCTGCCTTCCACTCCGGGCGAACGGGTTGGTCATACCAGAATTGCGAGGGCGGGATAGGCCGGATACGGCCGCGCGCCTTGCCGCGCTCGTCACACTCAGCGGTTGGAAACGCCGGCCTCGGCAAAGCTCGCCATGCGTGTGTGGCATTCCAGCGCGGCGCGAACGACATTGACGGCGAGGCAGGCGCCCGAGCCTTCGCCAAGCCGCATGCCGAGGTCCAGCAGGGGTTGCAGGCCCAGCTCGGACAGCAGGCCGCGATGTCCCGCCTCCGCCGACACATGGGCGGCGAGTGCGTGCGCCAGACCCGACGGTTGCATGCGCGCGAGCGGCGCGGCTGCAGCCGTGCAGACGAAGCCGTCGAGCAACACCGGCAGGCTGCGGAGACGCGCGGCCAGCGTCGCGCCGAAGATGGCGGCCAGTTCGCGGCCGCCCAGCGCGGCTGCCAATCTCAGAGGATCGCCCAATGTCGCGGCGTGACGCTCGAGGCCGGCGTCGATCACCGCGATCTTCCGCTTGAGCCCGGCATCGTCCACCCCGGTGCCGCGGCCGGTCCAACGTTCGGCGTCGCCGCCAAACAAGCCCGCGGCGATCGCCGCGGCGGCCGTGGTGTTGCCGATCCCCATCTCGCCCAGGCAAAGCAGGTCCGCTCCCTCGTGAACGGAGGCGAAGCCTGCGGAAACGGCCGCGGCGAAAGCAGCCTCGCTCATGGCTTCCGTCTCGGTGAAATCCTCCGTCGGCCTGTCAATCTCGAGCGGAACGACCGACAGGCGTGCATCGGCTATGCGCGCGAGCTGGTTGATGGCCGCGCCCCCGGTGGCGAAATTGGCAACCATCTGCCCCGTCACCTCGGCGGGATAGGCTGAGACGCCGCGCCGGGTCACGCCGTGGGAGCCGGCAAAGACGATCACCTCGACCTGGTCCAGCCGGGGCATTTCGCGGCCTTGCCACAGAGCTAGCCATTCGGCCACCGCCTCAAGCCTGCCGAGGCTGCCGGGCGGCTTTGTGAGCGTCGCCTGACGCGTCGCGGCGGCGCGGGCGGCCTCCTGGTATCCGGCGGGAAGATCGCGACAGGCCACGCGGATATCGTCGAAGCTGGAGAAGGTCATCATTGTCGTCCCAAGATCAAAGGAAGCGGGGAGGTTCTGCCGCCCTGGGCGAGGGCGCGTCCGTTTACAGCGGAGGAGGGTGGCCAAGGGCTGCGGCGGCAACCACGAGCACGGCGATCTCGCCCAGCTGCTGCACCGCGCCGATCGTATCGCCGGTCTGCCCGCCGATCTTGGTCCGGCAGATCGACCGGAAGGCGAAAAAAAGGGCGGCTAGACCGATCACCGCCGCCACGGCCGCGCCGATGCCGAGAAAGAGGAGGGCCGCAGCTCCAAGCGCGGCGGCCGCCAATGCGCTGCCGGTGTCAGCCGGTCCCGCCGATGCGGAAAGTCCGTCGAGCCGGGCGGGCGTCAGCGACGCCATGAAGGTCGGAATCAGGGCGCGGGAGGCCATATGGGCCGCAACCAGCGCCGCGAACACATC
>JAEUMA010000614.1 GCA_016793565.1 Rhizobiaceae bacterium | reverse complement strand
ACCGCTTCCCGCATGTTCCGCGCCACCGGCACGTTGGTCAGCGCCGAAAAATTCACCGGCCCGCCGTCGGTGCGCGGCTTGCCCTCCTCAATCTCCGGTATTTTGTCGAGATACTCTGCCACCGTCGGCCGCCCTATTTCTGCGCGCTGGAATTGATGAGTGTCTTGATGTCGCTCGTGAGTTCGATGAAGTACGGCGTCGCCTGCATGTCGAGGGTCCGGGGACGCGGCAGGTCGATCTTGACCTCGCGCACGACCCGCCCCGGCCGCGGCGTCATCACCAGCACCCGGTCGGCCAGGAAGATCGCCTCGGTGATGGAGTGCGTGACGAAGACAATGGTCTTCTGCTGCTCCGCCCACAGATCGAGTAGAAGCAGGTTCATCTCGTCGCGCGTAAAGCTGTCCAACGCGCCGAAGGGCTCGTCCAGCAGCATCACCGCGGGATCGAACGACAGGCAGCGGACCAGCGAGGCGCGCTGCCGCATGCCGCCCGAGAATTCGCGCGGATACATGGTTTCGAAGCCACGCAGGCCGGTCTTTTCGAGCAGCCGGTCGATTCGGTCCTTGTAGTCGCTGACCCTCAGCCCCTTGATCTCGAGTGGATAGAGGATGTTCTTGAGAATGTTGCGCCAGGGCAGGAGGTTGGCCTCCTGGAATACCATGCCAATCTGCGGCTGCGGGCCAATCACCGGCTTGCCGTCGAGCAGCACCTGCCCCGATGTCAGCGGATGAAGCCCGCTCAGTGCCCACAACAAGGTCGTCTTGCCGCAACCGCTGGGACCGACGACGCAGACGAACTCGCCCTTGGCGATCGAGGTTGAGACGCTTTCCAGGGCAAGCGTCTGGCCGGAGCCGGTCACGTAGACCTTGCGCGCCTTGTCGATAACGATTTGGGACCTGTCGCTCGCCGCGCGAACGGCAGACGTCTCGTTTTCGCTCAGTGCAACCATGCTCAAGCTTTCCGACAGGATGGGGTCATTGCGACTTCTTTCCGAACCAAAGCCCGCGCTCCTTGTAGACCATGTACTCGACAGGAACCCCGTCTTTGAGGATAAACCCGACCGTCAGATTGTCGTCGGCGGCGAACGGTTCCGCCTTGGACCTCGCCGCCGCTCATCAGCGCATCGAAATCTTCGGCCAAACACTGGCAGGCAACATGCGGAAGCCCTTCAACTGTTCGCGCACCGGGCTGTCGGCGCGGTAGAGCAGCTATTCGATGCGGAATTTGTGCAGGCGGGGATTAGTAACCGGGACCTTGGTCACATCAACCCAATCCTCACTGGTCTGCAATTCGTCGACGGGAATACCGACGCGATCGAACACTGGTACGAGCTCGCTCATGACAGATCTCCCGACCGCCGCTCTGCTTTACGCAAACGTGTGCGTGCAAACGTTTGCGTATGGAACTGCAATCGGCCGGGCTTGTCAATCCATGGGAAATGTAAAAAGTTATGTGCGGAACCTTCGGCTGATCGTTCTGCGTCCCGCGGAAGTGCCATCGCGCTCCGTGGTGTCACGCGTACGTTCTCATCTCGCGACGGCGACCACCATGCGCTGGGGCCTATCACCATCGAGGCGAGTCCGGGGGAGTTCGTCAGCATCATCGGTCCCTCCGGCTGCGGCAAGAGCAGCACGATGCTCATCACCGCAGGCCTCCTGCCGGCATCGACCGGCCATGTCGAGGTCGACGGCAAGCCGCTGGCGCGGCCGCTGACGGACGTTGGAATCGTGTTTCAGGACCATCTGCTTCTCGAGTTTCGGACGGCCATCGACAATGTCATGTTGCAGCAGCAGATCCGCGGCTTGGGCCGCACGAAGATGCTAGCGCACACGCGCGAACTCTTCGCCAAGCTGGGTCTCGGCAGGGCGGAGAACCGGTACCCCTACCAGTTGTCTGGCGGCATGCGCCAGCGCGTCTCGATCGCCCGGACACTCGTCCACGAGCCTTCGGTCCTATTCATGGACGAACCGTTCGGCGCCCTCGACGCGATTACGCGAACCCAGATGCGGAACGAACTGGAGGCGATCTGGCTGGAGACCCGCAAGACTGTCCTGTTCATAACGCACTCTATCGAGGATCGCCATCGGCCTTTCCGACTGTGTTCTGGTGATGTCGCAAAGTCCGGGTCGCATCGTCGACGAGATCGTCATCGATCTGCCCCGGCCGCGTCCTGCGCACCTCGACCACTACGAAGAATTCGGAAAGTACGTAGACCGGATCTACGGCGTGTTCGAACAGCTCGGGTGTTCTTACGCTCGGGCTAGGCTGGTTGCATATACACCGAGATCGTCCCGCGACCTGCAGAGCGAGGGGCCATGACCTGCTCAGAGCCCTCTTTATGCAGTCCGGATAGGCCTCTGCGTGCTCCTAAGCTGAACCATGGAGGCCCGGCGGCTCTTTGCTAAAACAAGGCCGGGTGCCGGGCGGAGTGCCTGAACGCCGACTGGTTACTGACGTTTGACGACGCCCGGCGGAAGATGGAGCATTGGCGTCGAGACTACAACGAGGTTCGTCCTCACAGCGCCATCGGCAACAAGGTACCGATATCGCTCATGAACGGCTCCGGCGCATCCCATCCGCCGTGAGCCTCAGAGAAGCTCAAGACTTTCCCTGACGCGGCTGAAGCGTTAGGGCGCCTGAACAAGCGTTACAAGCTGGTCATCCTGTCGAACGGCGATCCGGACATGCTGGAGAACGCAAAGCCGCATATGGGTTACCGCTTCGACGACTATATCTCCATCGCCACGTGGGGCTATTTCAAGCCTCACGCTGCCACCTACAAGAAGGCGGCCGAGATCCTGAAAACGGATATCGGCCAGATCATGCACGTCGCCAATCACGCTTTCGACTGCATCGGCGCGCAGGCTCAGGGCATGAAGGGCGGCTACATCAATCGGCGCAACCGCCCCTACGAGGACACGCCGCTTCAGCCGCACCTCGTCGTCAACAACCTGAAGGAACTTGCCGACGCACTCTGCTGAGCGCGCCAATCCAGGGACAGACGGCGATCGCGGGCGTCGCCTGCGATCGTGGGAGAAACAAGCCATGTTACGTTCCATCGACACGCCTATGCGCCTGCTGGACACCCCGGGCGGAGCCGAGGTACCGCCTCCGCTGCTTGGCCAGCACACGCGCGAGATTCTGACCAGCCTGGGCGGATTGTCCGACCGCGAGGTAGCCTAGCTGGAGCAGGCAGGCGCAATCCGCTGCAATTGAGGTGCCAAGAGATGGATGAGACCGCAGCACGACAAGCGTTCGAACAGGCGCTTGAGACCCACGAGCCGGCCTTCGGAACGTTTTTTCTCGCACGATTGCTCGAGCTGGAGATAAGTTATTCGGATGAAGCCTGCAGCATAGCGTTTCCGGTGCGGGACTTTTTGTTTAACCCGCAAGGCTCCTTGCACGGCGGAGTGATCGCCACGGTGATGGACATTTCGATGGGGCATCTGCTGAAACACGCATTCGGCGCCGGCGGTGCGACCCTCGAGATGAAGCTCCAGTACCTGCGCCCGGTGCTTCCGCCTAGCGCCACATGCCAAGGGTGCCTCTTGCGGCGGGGACGCAACATCTCGTTCATGGAGTCGCGCGTGTGGGATGCCGAAGGCCGCCTGGCCGTCCATGCGACGGCAACCTGGAGGCCCGCCCAGCCGGCAGCGGCCGGATGAGCGCAGCCGAAGGCATGCGCCGTTGCATCGAGGATCTGCGCGCCGCGCTGGGCGATCAGAACGTGCTTGCAAGCGGCGAAGATCTGGCCCGCTACCAGACGGCGGCCCGATACGAGGACGGCAAGGCCGCCTTCGTCGCTTTGCCAACCACCACGGCGCATGTTTCCGCAGTCGTGGCGATCTGCCGAAGGCATGCCGTCACGCTGGTGCCGCAAGGAGCCAATACCGGCCTTGTCGGTGCAGGCGTGCCCGACTCTTCCGGGGAGCAAGGCGTCCTCTCGCTTGACCGGCTGAATGGGCCGGTCGCCATCGACCTCGAAAACCGATCCGTTCGGGTCGCCGGCGGCGTCCGGCTCTCCGCCCTCAACGAGGAACTCGCGCGGTTCGGCCTCACCTTTCCGATCGACCTGGGCGCCGATCCATCGATAGGCGGGATGGTGGCCACAAACACGGGCGGGGCACGCTTCATACGATATGGCGACGTGCGCCGCAGCGTACTCGGCCTCGAGGTCGTCGTCGCCGACGAGACCGGAACGATCCTCGATCTCGGCAGCGGGCTGCGCAAGAACAATGTCGGCCTTGACCTGAAGCAGCTCTTCATCGGCACCGGCGGCGCCTTTGGCGTGATCACGCGCGTCGATCTCGAGGTGCAGCCGCTCCAGCGGCAATCCGCGACCGCGCTGCTGGCGCCTCGGGATCGCTCCACCGTCATGGCGGTGCTGCTGGCGGCCGAGGCCGCGTTCGGCAGCGACCTGTCCTCGTTCGAGGGCATGTCGGGCGAAGCCCTGTCCTGTGTGTTCAGGCACATACCCGACACCCGCAATCCGTTCGCCCCGGAGCCCCTCCCGGAATATTCGGTGCTCGTCGAATTGAGCCGCTCCACCGCAGAACCGGAAGCCGGGGAACGGCTGAAGGCGGGCCTGCACAGGTTTCTTGAGGCGCAGTTCGAGGCGGGCATGATCGTCAATGCCGTGGTCGACCACCCGGAAGCGCTATGGAAGATCCGGCATTCGATCTCCGATGCGCTCCGCGAGGAAGGCAAGGTGATCGGGCTGGACGTTTCGGCGCGGCGTGGCGATCTGGAGCATTTCCGGGCCGACGCCAGAGTTCTTGTCCGGCGCGAGTTTCCCTGGCTTCGCGTTTGCGACTTCGGCCATTGCGGCGACGGCGGCGATCATTTCAACCTGGTCTGGCCGCGACTCGACGCTCCGCCCTATGACGCGGCGACGGCCCGTCTGGCGCGCACGCGCCTCTATGAACTTCTGGTGGCGAAGTATGACGGCAGCTTCAGCGCGGAACATGGCACCGGCCCCTCCAACGGCGAATACCGCAGCGCCTTTCTCGGCGCCGACCGGCTGGACCTGGAGAAGCGGATAGGCGAGGCGCTGACCCACGGCCGGCTGTTGGGGCGCGCGCTCGGCTGAGCGCGCCTGCGCAATATCTGCGTGACCGGGAAGCGATCCGGATCGCTGCTCAGTTGAAAACGATCACATTGTGCCCGACATTCGGCCTGGTCGCGTCATCGAACATCTCCAGGGCCATGTTGACCTCGTCCAGAGTGTACTTCTTGAAAAT
>JAEUMA010000592.1 GCA_016793565.1 Rhizobiaceae bacterium | reverse complement strand
TTCGGTGACGGCGCGACAGGGGCGGGCGCAGTCTCCCGCCATGCCTTCGCACAGCCCGGCGTCTATCGCGTCCAGCTCCAGGCCAACGCTTCGGCCGCGGCCGGCGGCTGCTCCAGCACCAAGGCGGTGCATGTGCTGACCGTCAACGCCGCGCCGGTAGCCGATCCCGGACCCGACCGCAGCGTGGAGGTGGGGCAGGAACTGCTTCTGTCTGGAGCTGCCTCGCACGACCCCGACGGCGGCATAGCGGCCTATGACTGGGACTTCGGCGACGGCGAGAAGACGGCCGGCGTGGAAGTGCGGCATATCTGGCGCAAGCCCGGGCAGCACCGCGTGACGCTGAAGGTTGACGACGGCAGCGGCGTTGCCAATGCCGTCACCGAAAAGAGCTTCGTGCTGTCGGTCGCCGACAAGCCGAAAGTGGCGATCGACGCGATACCGGTGGCCTGCGTCGGCCGGCCGGTCGCCTTTGGGCTCGCCAACCTTCCCGAAGGCGTTGACCAGGCCGGGCTCTCCTGGGCCTTCGGCGACGGTGTGAGCGAGAAGGGCGGAAAGGTCAGCCACGCCTATGTCAAGCCGGGCACCTATACGGTCGGCATCGCCGGGCCGATGGATCGCGCCGGCGCCGTGGAGACGACGGTCGTGGCCAGGAAGATCGTCGTCAACCAGCCCCCGGTGGCCGTCATCGAGGCGGAGCGCAAGACCTGCCCCGGCACCGAGGTCAGCTTCGACGGTTCGAAGTCCTTCGATCCGGACGGCAGCATTTCCGGCTTCGCCTGGGACTTCGGGGACGGAAGCGCGGCGGCCGGCGCGAAAGTTTCCCATCGCTTCGCCAGGCCGGGGACCTATGCCGTGCGCCTCACCGTGACGGACTCGTCTGGTTCGGCCTGCTCGGCCGGCGTCTCCACGCTCAGCGTCTTCGTGGATGCACCGCCAGTCGCCGACGCCGGGCCGGACGCGACGGTAAGCATCGGTGGTTCGCAGGACAGCTTCGTTCTCGACGCTGCCCGTTCGCGCGACCCCGACGGCGACTCGCTCAGCTTCCGCTGGAGCCTCTCCAACGGACTGACGCTGGAGGGAGAAAAGGCCCGCATCCTGCTGACGGAGCCCGGCAGCGTCATCGCGACGTTGACGGCCAGCGATCCGCATGGCTTGGCATGCGGGGCCTCCACCGATACGATCGAGATCAAGGCGACCCAGAGACCGAAGTCAGCCCTGCTCTCCGACTAGAGCGGGTCAGGGACAGAGTGAACCCGCATGCGCAGCCTGCGCTTTCCGCTGCGAACGAAGATGATGCTGTTCGCGGCGGCGATAGCGGTGCTGCCACTTCTCGTGGCGGGCCAGTCGCTCATCCGAGTCACGCAGGACGAGCTGAAGAGCGCGGCCAACGAGCAACTGGCGGCCACCGCCAACCGGCTGACGCGCGAGTTCAACGACTATTTCGAGTTCTCGCTGCTGACGCCGCTCGACCTCGTGCGCAATACGATCGGCGGCGACAAGCTGGCCTCCGACCAGAAGATCGTGGTGCTGCGGCAGGCGATCGCCGACCTTCCCGACGTCGTAGCTCTGCAGATCAACATCGAGGGTCTGCCCAATCCGATCGTGGTGGTGCAGCAATCCTACTTCGAGAAGCTGCGGCCGGTCTTC
>JAEUMA010000586.1 GCA_016793565.1 Rhizobiaceae bacterium | reverse complement strand
TTTCGCCCGCCGGCCCCCACACCCATGTGCTGCCGAAGCTCTTGAGAACCGGGCGTACGCACTCGGCCAACATGCCGGTCCCATCCAACCTGGTGCCAGTCGCCTTCATGCATCCACCTGGTGGCCTTGTTGACACTGCGTGCGACCTGGACCGCCACGAGCGCTTCCAGACCCTTCTGCGCCGGTGGGGCAATCAGGATCTCCATTCATTCAAGCAGCAGGTGCTCGACCTCGTCGAATTGGGCGCAGAGCCGGCTTCGGTAACGCATGAGGGGCGCTTCCAGCGGGCTTCGCTTCGCATCGCGCTGCGCCAGCAGGCCCACTGCGCCGTCGTGATGCACGATCTGCGCCTGGCGGCCGGCGTAGCGAAGTGGCAGGGCGTCTATGACGAACCGGGAACCGACCTCTCGGATGACGAGGCGCCGGGGCATTAGAACGGTTTCCATCTGACGGTAAGCCGCTCCAAGAGTATTGCGTCTGACGAGCCTAAGCGTTCCCGATAAGGGTCGGTTGTCATTCGTTGCGGCGTAAGGAGTAGAACCGCAAAGAACAGACCGCTACTGATGGCGTTGCGTGAACGTTTTGCGGCATTTGTCGATGAAAGACACGGTCATCGGAAGGTTGCGCGGCATTTCCTTGTGTCGCCGCGTTTCGTAAACGAAGCGATGGAACGTCGTCGCGAGGCCGGCTCGCCCCACCACACCGTCAGCGCCATGCCGCGTCGGCCTCAGAACGCCAGCTTGAGCCGCAGAGCGGCGCCCACGGACTGCTCGTCGCCGGAAAGCAGCGCATCGACGCTGCCCTTGACCGTCAGGCGGTCGCTGACGGCCATGTCGATCGCGGCGCCGATGTCGGCGAAAAGGCTCTCGTCGTCGTCGATGATTGCAAAATTCGGTCCCACCGGGAGACCGACGAACGAGGCCTCGACCGAAGGATCGTCGCCGAAAAGCGCAAGCACGCCGCCGCGAACGCTGGCGTTTGCCTTCATGCCGCCGATCGTAAACACTCCGCCGACTTCGAGGAACGGATTGAACGAGACGGTCGTCGCGTCGAGCGAGCCGATGGAGAGGCCGTAGCCACCGGCCCCCGTCTCGTCGTAAGCGCCCTGCGAGAGATAGGTGATCCCTAGGTCTGCGGTCGGCTTGAGATAGATCGAGCCGACTTCGAACCGGTGGTCTACGCGCGCATGCGCCGCAAGGAAGCCGCCGTCCGTATCGCCTTGCGCAGTCACGACACCGCCGGGCGTCACGACCATGCGGTCGAGTGAGGTACCGTACCAGCCGCCGCCGATCGAGGTCGCTATCGTGGTCGCGCCGAGTTCGAGCTTGCCGACGACGCCGGCCTGAATGCGGTCGACGTCGCCGCTGGCGCTGTCGAACGACAGCGACGAGGTTTCCCAGCCGAGCGCCGCACCGAGGAATAGGCCGTCGCCGACCTTCACCTGCGCGCCAGCCGAGAGGCCGAAAAGTCGCTCGTCATAGGCGGGACCGGCGCTCGAGCCGTCCCGCTCCAGGTAGCGCCCTTCTACAGACGCCCAGCCGCAGGAGCCTTCCTCGTCGAAGGCGATCGAACCATCCTCGCCGCGCCTGCCACAGCTGTTGAGCCGGTCGGCGAAGCGGAGCGCGGAAAGGCGCGTCGCGTCGGTCGCAGCGAAGGTTTCCTCGGAAATGAGGTTGCCGTAGGTGCCAAGGAGGCTGCCGGCGTCCGGCCGGTTGAGAACGTAGGCGCCGAGTTCGGCGGCGAAATCTCCCGGCGCAGCACCAGTCAGGAGGTGTTCGACATAGGCGCCGAACGCATCGTGGTTTGCGTTGACCTGTAGGCGCACGTCGTCGGGAACCAGCGCTGCGCCGGGACCGGACCATGGCGTTGTGTCGACGGCGTAGTTTACCGCGATGGCGTCGCCTGCGCCGGTCGAACTACGCTCGAGG
>JAEUMA010000530.1 GCA_016793565.1 Rhizobiaceae bacterium | reverse complement strand
CCGGGCGATGCGCGCCTCGAGATCGGCAACCCGCGTCGCCTTGTCGGGCGTCTCGGGGCTGGCCTTGAGCGCGTCTAGGCTCCGGCGCGCCTCGGCGAAATCCCCCTGGTCGGTGGCGATGCGCGCCAACAGCACGAGGGCCCGCTGGCGCGTGCCCACCTCCGCCGCCCCCACCGCGTCGGTCGCCAGGGCTTCGGCCGTCCGTTTCGCCTCTTCGAACTGGCCGGCCTGCCGCAGAAGGTCGCCCAGCACCAGCCGTGCCGCTAGATTTCCAGGATCGCGAGCGACCTCGTCCCGCGCCCGGCGAATCGCCGCCTGGTCGGTCAGCGTGGCGATCTCGGCGATCGCCTCGCGGCGGCGTGCGTCGGTCGTCGCGGTCGCGATCCTGCCCTTGAGCGTTTCGATGCGTGCGCGTTCGTTTTCGGTCAGCGTTCCCGAGCGGGCGACGGTGTCGACCAGGTCGGTCGCTCCCTTGAGGTCGCCCAGCCGGAGCTTCAAGCCGGCCTGCGCCAGGCTCACGCGGTTGCGCGTCACCGTGTCGTCGGCCTGCACGGCGGCGGCCGCCTGATCCAGCAATTTTCCGGCCGCCGGCAGATCGCCGGCCTGCACTTTCGCATCCGCCTGCTTCAGCAGATTGGACACGAGTTCGCGGCTGGCGCGCTTTGCCCGGTCCGCTTCCGCGGCCGAATCGATCTGCCGCTGGAGGTCTTCGATATCCTTGGAAAGGTCGTCGGCCGCGCCGTCGGTATCCTGCGCGATCAGGATCGGATCGGTCGGGTTCGCGATGACGGAGCCCGAGGCCAGCAGCATCAGCGCGGCAGCCGATGCCGACAGCGCATAGACACGTCCGCGCCTCAAAAGGAAGGACGGTGCTGCGTCATTTGCTTTCGACGGAGATTCTCTCACGCAGCGCCCCGTGTCCCCTGATTGCCGCCGACGCCCAACTCCATCAACCAACACCCGCACACTCTGCACCACGCCAGGGAAAATTAAGAGAACCTTGAGCTTAATGAAACGTAAATCGTTTCGTATGGCTGGAAACGCACCCTTCTCGATCGGATGGAGAGCATCTGCGCCGCAAAGCTGTCAATAAACACAGCGTTACGGTCAAATCACGCAATGTGATCCGCTGTCCCGGACCGCGAAGCGCGTCCGCGCGCCCGCAAAGGCGGATTTCGGGGCTGAAAGGCGTTTTGCGGCGCACCATCGAAAACCGTGTTTCGATGGTGCGCCGCAAAATTTTTCAGATGGGTATGGCCAGAATGTCACGCTTTCGGAAAGCTGGACCAGTCTGGTCCGGCCAGTCCGTGGGCACCGCGCCGCCTGGCTGCGCTCTCAGATGATGGCGTCGGCATATCCCTGCAGGTCGGCGATGTTCACGTCGAGCAGGGTCAGGCTCATCGATCGGCTGAACTCGAACACGACATCGTCGCCCACCTGCTTCATGATGCTCTCGGGATCGACGCCGATATCGGCCTTGCTGAAGTCGAGGCGATCCCGCCCGACCTCGAAGTCGGTAATGATATCCTTGCCGAAGCGGCCGACGAACACGAAAGTGTCGGCGCCGCCATTGCCCGTCAAAAGGTCGTCGCCGCCGGCTCCGTCGATCCGGTTGGCGGCGTCGTTCCCGACGATTGCGTTGGCGACGGAGTCGCCGGTGGCGTTGATCGCAGCGTCGCCCGTCAGCGTGATCTGCTCGATGTTGCCGGAGGAAACGAAACTGACGCTCGCCAGCACCTTGTCGCTGCCGCCCTTTCCGCTCGCCGCATTTTCGGTCACCGTGTCGCCCGCATTGTCGACGATGTAGGTGTCGTCGCCATTGCCGCCGGCCATGGAGTCGCGGCCCGTGCCGCCGTCGAGCAGGTCGTTGCCGTTGCCGCCGGCCAGCGTATCGTCGCCGTCGAGGCCGTAGAGCTTGTCGTCGCCGTCGAGACCGGAAAGCGTGTTGGCCCTTTCGGTGCCGGTGAGGCGGTTGGCCAGTTCGTTGCCGGTGCCCTTCAGCGCTCCGTCGGTCAGCGTCAGGTCCTCGACCTCGGCTCCCAGTGTGAAGTCGACATTGGCCCGCACCTGATCGTGGCCTTCGGCGGCCTTCTCCACCATCACGTCGTAGCGGCTGTCGGCGATGTAGGTATCGTCGCCTCGGCCGCCGGTCAGCGTATCGTTGCCAGCGCCCCCGTCGAGACGGTTGTCCGCGTCATTGCCGGTGATGCGGTTGGCGAGCGCATTGCCGGTGCCGGACAGGGCGGCCTTGCCCGCCAGCGTCAGGTTTTCCACGAAGTCGCCGAGCGCATAGTCGATCGTCGCGACGACGGAATCGGTGCCCTGGCGATCCAGTTCGACGACCTTGTCGCCGGCGTTGTCGACATAGTAGGTGTCGTCGCCTAGTCCGCCGGTCATCGTGTCCGCGCCGCCGGCGCCGTCGAGGATGTTGGCAGCCGCGTTGCCCTGGATGGTGTTGGCGAAACTGTTGCCGGTGCCGCGGATCACGCCGGCTGCCAGTTCCAGATCCTCGACCTTGTCGGCCAGCACCGCGTCGATCAGCGCGATCACCTTGTCGCGGCCCTGGTTGTTGTATTCAACGATGACGTCGCCGGCGTCGTCGAAATAGAACACGTCGTCGCCAATGCCGCCGCGCATGATGTCCGGACCGGCTCCTCCGTCCAGCGTGTCGTCGCCCGCCCCGCCGAGGAGTTCGTCGCGGCCGTTGCCACCCAGCAGCAGGTCGTTGTCCTTGTAACCATAGAGCATGTCGTCCCCGCCGAGTCCGACGAGCTTGTCGGCGCCGGCGTAGCCTTTCAGTTCGTTCCGGACGTCGTTGCCGGTGATGACGTTGTCCGTCTCGTTGCCATAGCCGCCGAAGGCTCCGCCGGTCAGCGTCAGATTCTCGACGTTCTCGGAAAGGCGCGTGGTTTCGGAGGCGATCACAAGGTCGATGCCGGCATCGGCCAGCTCGACGACCTTGTCCTTGGTGTTGTCGACCACATAGGTGTCGTTGCCGAACCCGCCGACCATCGTATCGGCGCCGCCGCGGCCGTCGATATAGTCGTCGGTGACGCCGCCGATGAAAGTCTCGGCTGAATTATAGCCGCTGAACTGGTAGCCGGCGGGGCCGGAGAAGGCCTCGCGCGCCTGCAGTTCGGCCATCGTATAGTTCACGCCCGAGAACTCGACATTCTCGATGTTTTCGAGAACGTCGATGCCCGAACCGGCATCCTTGTTGGTCATGTCGAACACCATCAGCTTTCCGGTGCTCGTGAAGATCAGGCGGAACTGGTCGATGCTCTTTTCGTAGACGGCGGTGTCGTTGCCTGCGCCGCCGTCGAGATAGTCGTTGCCGCCGCCGCCGCAGAGGCGGTCGTCGGTGTCGGCCCCGGTGCGGATGTCGGTGGCGGTGGTTCCGTCGATGGCGCCCGAATCGGTGCGTGCCTCGTCGGCCACGGTCACGTTGCGGACCGCCCATGACTTGCCGGTCATCTGCACGTAGTCGCCGCTCGTCAGGTCCGCCCAGCGGATTTCCTGGTAACCGCCCGGGTCGCTGCGGGAATTGTTGTAGACGTTGTTGTCGATCAGCCGCGTGTCGACCGAGCCCGAGATCATGATCCCTTCGCGGGCGTTGTCGTGCACGTCGGCGCGGTAGACGGTGACGTTCTTCGACACCTTGACGAGGATGCCGGAGAGGCCGTTGGCGTAGTATTCGCCGCCCACCACCGTGATGTCGCTGGTCCAGGGGCGCAGGTCGGAGCCGTTCTGCGTCACCAGGCCGTTGCCGGCATTGCCGTAGGCGATGTTGTCGACCATCAGATTGTGGTGGCTCGACGTCACCACGTTGAAGCCGTGGCGGCCGTTATTGGCGGAGATATTGTCGACGAAGACGCTTTCCGAGATGTAGTCGATCGTGAAGCCGTCGCGGCCGTTGTCGTGGGCGTAGCTGTCGACGATCGTCAGCCGCACGGTCTGCTCGTGCGGGTCGAACGCGTAGCGCGACACGTTCTTGATCTCGACCGACTGGATCAGGATATCGTGGTCGGCCAGCGCGACGCCGGGCGTGACGCCGGTGAAGATGCCGTCGACGCTCCCCTTCGTCTTTGCCGAGTTGCCGTCGATGGTGAGATCGCGGATCACCACGTCATGCGTGACCTGGCTGCTTTCGGTACGAACGATGCCGGTCACGTCACCGGAATTGCCGTCACGAAGCTTGATCGTCGTGTCGCCCATCCCGGCGCCCGCCAGGGTGACGTTCGAGGCGATTCGCAAGGCACCGTCCGATGCCTCGCCGGTGCCCGACACGATGAACGTGCCCTTCGAAAGGACCACCACGCCACCGCCTGCCGCCTCGGCGGCGTCCAGAGCGCGCTGAATGGCCGCAGTGTCGTCAGTGGTGCCATTTCCCTTGGCTCCATAGTCGGTTGCTGAATACACTTGCATCTCGTACCCGCCATGATTGTATTTCTTTTTTCGTCACCAGAAATGACGATTTTCAGGGTCGATAGACGCACGGTGATATTTTGATTTGGTCAGTCGATGCATTCGAATTTTAACGAAATCGCGAAATAATAAGGTGATTTAAAAAGTGTAAAGCCTATTCTCTGTGCGACTGATTATCTGATAGGCATGCACAGTGATTTGATGCGACTTTTTGCACTCGGCCTTGCCGAAATCGCAGTTCGGCGACAAGTTGCACAATCATGCGCTTCGTACGCTCGCCAAAGCCCATCGCCCGCGCAGCCGTAGCCCTGTTGATGGCTGCTGTACCTTTGGTTGTCGCGCAGCCTGCGGCGACGGCGGGGCTTGTGGGGCCGTTCGCCGCCGAACTGCCTTCCGGCGCGGTTTCTTCCAAGAAGCTGGCGCGCTGCGCGGCCGCACCGGCCCCCGTCGTCTCGCTCGCGACGACCTCGCGCTATGTCGAGGACGATCCCACAAAGTCGGCGGTCGACCCGGCGCGGTCCGCCGCCTACGACGCGGCGGTCAAGCCGCTGCGCGATTTCCAGTCCGAGGTCGTCGGCTGGGCGAACGACGGCGTGCGCCATCCGAAGAAGACGCAGAAGGGCGGTTGCGCCCTGGTCTGGGTGGCCGCCTGGGCCAAGGCCGGCGCGCTCAGCGCGCTCTCCACCAACCAGAGCGAGTTCAACCGCGACCAGGCGCTCTCCTCGCTGGCGCTGGCCTATCTTCAGCTCGCGGACCTGGCGGTGGAGGATGCGGCGTTGAAGCCTGCGGTCGTCTCCTGGTTCCGGGCGATGGCGGCCGATGTCGTTCATCACTACGACAACGAGGCGGGCACGATGTCGCGCGCCAACAATCACCGCTATTTCGCCGCTCTCGGCGTCGGCGCCGCCGCGATCGCCGCCCAGGACGAAGCCCTGTTCGGCTGGGCCATGGCGACTTTGGAGACTGCGGCGTGCGCGGCCGACCCGTCGGGCGCGCTGCCGCTGGAGATGCAGCGCGGCTCGCGGGCGCGCCACTATCAGCTGTTCGCCGCCGGCCCGCTGGTGATGCTTGCCGAAATGGCGGCCCGCAACGGACGCGATCCCTATGCGCTCTGCGACGGCGGCCTGACCCGCATCGTAGAGTTCGGGCTGCGCTCCCTGGACGATCCTTCCGCCGTCGAAGCGTTGGCCGGCGAGGCGCAGATCGCGCTGCCGCCGCTGGAAAAGCGCGGCAGCCTGCTGGCCTGGCTGGCCCCCTATGCCAGCCGCTTTCCGGAATCGCCGGCTGCCGGGCTGCTGGAAAAGATCGGGCGGCCGAGTTCCACGGCCCTCGGCGGCAACCTCGCCGTGCTGTTTCCGGCAGGTCCCGGTGTCCGCTAGTTTGCGCCGCCTTGGTCTCGTACTGCTGGCTGTGTGGATCGGCCTCGCTGGGGCCGCCGGCGCCGAGGCGCCGCTGAAGCCGCCCTTCGATCTGGCCAAGGTTCGGGCCGAGCAGGGCAAGCCGGCCAAGAAGAAGTTCCGCTGCGGGGCTGTGCCGCCGTCGGTGCGCAGCGTCGAGACCGAAAGCAAGTATGCGCCCGGCACCGGCTCGACGGTCATCGATCCGCAGCGTGCCGCCGTCTACGACAAGCTGAAGAACAGGCTGCGCCGCTTCACCGGGCCGGTGGTGCGGCTGGCCAACGCCTATGTGCGTTCGCAACCGGCCGATCCCCGCATCGCCGCCTGCGCCGTCTCATGGCTCGCCACCTGGGCGCGGCTGGATGCGGCGAAGGACCCGCAGGATCGCCGCGGCGATGCGGTTCGGGCGCAGCTGCTGTCCATCGTCGCGCTGGCCTATGTGCAGGTGCGCGACGAGCCGACGCTCGCGCCCGACGAGCGTCGCACCGTCGAGGCCTGGCTGCGCCGGCTGGCGAGCAGGGTTCAGTCCGACTACAGCGAGGGGGCCGACCTGCCGAGCCGCCGCAACAACCACCGCTACTGGGCCGGCTGGGCGGTGATGACGGCGGCCGTAGCGCTCGACGACCGCCAATTCTACGACTGGGCGCTTAGCTCGGCCGAGCTTGGCATAGACAGCATCACCGCCGACGGCTTTTTGCCGCTCGAACTGGAGCGCAAGCAGCGTTCGCTGGGCTACCATTTCTACGCCGCCGAGCCGCTCGTGTTGCTCGCCGAAACGGCCCTCGCCAACGGCACCGACCTCTATGCCCGAAACGACGGCGCGATCGTGCGTCTGGTCGAGCGCTCGGTCGCCGGCTGGTCCGATCCCGCCGATTTCGCCGCCAGGACCGGCATCGACCAGGATCTCGGCTTCATCAAGAACGGCGGCAAGATCGCCTGGGCGCTCATACTCGCGCATCGCTTTCCGGTCATCGACGTCGCCGCGTGGCACACGCAGTATTCCAGCTTCACCAGCCTCGCGGCGGGCGGCGATGTCCAGCTTCTCTATCTCGATCCGGCCGACAAGCAGCCCGATCCGCCTGCGCAGTGATATTGCGTTGCAACATCACTTCTCCCCAGTGACCGCGCGCAGTGACTTTTAAGCCCAGAAAAGCACTGGGATGGCTTCAGATCGCCAACTCCACGCCGAAGACGGCGGGCTTTGATACGCCTCGATCACAAGGGATGGTGCCTGTATAAAATATCGTGTGAAAGTATGTGATCGCAGCGATGGTTGACACTTTATATCCGCCACCCGTAATTTGTGCAGTGCGGCAAAATAGGTCGGATGGTCGCCGCGTGCGGAGTTGCCGAAATTGCGGACACTGTCTGCCTGCCGATTGAGCATAGCTGCTCTCATTTTTGCATCGTCGGTGTCGATCGCCGGAATTGCTGCGGCGCAGCAGGGATCGGACGCGCCGGACATCGAGGGCGCCGGCCTGTTCGAGCAGGATTCGCAGCCCGACGCGCCGATGCCGACGCTGGCCGATCTTCAGGCGCTGCTGGCCAAGGTGGAGGCGACCGGCGATCCGGCGGCGCGCCACGAATTGCTGGTGCAGGCCGTGGTGCTGTACGACCGCCTCAGCCTTGCCGGTTCGGACGCGCTGGGCTCCTTCGACGGCGCCGCCTTTGTCGGCGAGACCGCTGCAGCCTACCTGGCCTACGCCGAAAGCCTGCCTTCCGGCAGCGATGCGCAGGAGAGCGTGTTGTCGGAGGCGCGCGATCTGCTGCCGCGAATCCGCGACACAATCCGTCAGGCCGACTTCTATATCACGCTAGCCCGTATCGAGATGGCGACGGGCGACGCAGTCGACGGCATGGCGGCCATCCGCAAGGCGAGCGGCCTGGTCGTCACTCTGCCGGAGGGCAGCGACCGCGATCGCGTCCGCGTGGCCCTTGTTCGTCTGGCGCTTCCGCTCGCCAAGATCGACCTGCCGATGAAGTTCGGCTGGGGCGTGACGATCGACGATCCGCATCTGGCGCGCGACGCGATGCGAGCCGTTGCGCTGGCTGAGATCGCCAGCGGTCGTGCGGGAAAGCAGCTTTTCAAGCTTGCAGGCAAGGAAGCGGCCGATCGCGACGGAGCGCTACGCGATTTCGCGCTTGCGCAATTCTCGAATGGCAACCTGAGCCGCGCGCTTGTCGCGGCACTGGCGATCGACGACGCGCACTCCGTGGACCGTGACGCGACGCTGGCGCGGCTGATGGACCGGCAGATCGAGCGTGGCGCCCGTCCCGAGGATCTGTTGGCGCCCTTCGCAATCGCCGACGCCAGCGTGCGGGAAGCGGCGCTGGTGCGCTTTTCGGCCTATGCGATCGATCGCGGCAGGCTGGCTTCGGCGCGCGAGGTGGTCGAGCACATCACCCTGCCCAGCGCCCGTTACAGGGCGCTCGCCGGCATTGCGACGCGCCAGTTCCGCGAGGGCTATACGCTGGCATGGGCGGCCACATGGGACGAGGCGATGGCGGAAGCCGTCGCCCAGCCCGAATCCGCGGGCCGCGTCGAAAGCTTGCAGCAGCTCGGCCTGCAGGCGGCGCAGGCCGGCGATGTACGGCGTGCCGAACAGATGCTGTCCGAGGTCGGCGCCGATGCCGGCCAGGGCATAGCGCAGGCCCTCGTGTCGGCGCTCACGGCGTCGGGCGACTTCGACGCGGCGCTGGCGCGTTTCTCCCGTCTGCCCGACGTTCCCGGCCGCAGCCGCGCCGCGGCCGACCTCTATGCCGGCCTGTTGTCGCGCGGGCGTCTCGATCAGGCCAACCAGGTTCTGGCCTCGGTCGACACTCCGCAGGACAAGGTGGTGGCGCTGCTGGCCCAGGCGGACTATTTCGGGCGCACTCCGACCGCTCCTGGCTACGATGCATCGAAGGCGGCCGCGAGCCTCGCCGCCGCTCGTCAGGAATTGACGCGGATTGCGCAGCCGGCCGTGCGCGACGAACAGGCCACGGCCGTCGCCAGGGCGCTGGCTCAGCGCGGCGACGTCGCGGGCATCGACGAGCTGATTGCGCTCGCCACGCCGGATGGCCAGGCCGCCATGGCCGCTTCCAAGGTCGCCGCCGTGGCGCGCGCCGAGGGTGCCCCGGATGCCCTGACCGTGCTCGAAGGCCTGCCGCCCGCCGCGCGGGACGGCGGGCTGTCCGAGATCGCCGCCGTCCTGTCGGATCAGCAGAACCCGATCGCCGCCTACGACACCGCCCGGCTGATCGGCAACGATCACGCCCGCCGCCGTGCGCTGCGCCGGATCGCCGAGCAGCAGGCCCGTGCGCAGAGGCTGCGCGGCTCCGACACGGTCGCCGCGGTGCCCGCCCCACGCGTACCGAAGGACGCGGCCGTTTCGATCACCTCCGACCAGTTCCTGCTGAAGTCGGTCTCCCTGCGCGAGCCGCGCGCCCTGCCGGACGTGCTCAGCGCGGCCAAGGTGACCGGCGAGGACGTGCGCCGCATGGTGCCGCCGGTGGCGCCGGGCACCGCGCGCCTCGTTCCGACCGGCTTCAGCAATTTCGACGAGAAGTTCAGCTATATCCGCTATCTCAACAATGTCGACTTCAACGGTGGCGAGGAGGAAATCCTCGCGCAGGGGCAGGGCACGCTCTTCCCGCACTTCATCCTTGTGGAAAGCGGCGTCTACGATCTGCCGACCCTCAAGGCCGAGCTGGAAACGGCGGACGCCGCGGTCCAGCCCATCACCAATGACGGCCGTGTCTACCAGCTCAATGTGCCGCTTCTGATCGGCAGCGACGCGACCCTCGTCGTCACCTCGTCGGACGTGGAGGAACTGCGTCTCAACACCAACGCCCATTCCTACATCGTCAATTCCGGCAAGATCTTCATCGTCGACAGCAAGGTCACCAGCTGGGACCCGGCCACCGCCGCGCCCACGCCGCGCACCAAACGCGTCTGGAACGAGTTCAGCCCCTTCTACACGGCCTGGAGCGGTTCCGAGACCTACATGGCCGACGCCCATATCAACGGCATGGGCTATGCGAACGGCAAGTCCTACGGAATCTCCATCTCGAACGGGCCGATCAACGTCCTGAAGGCAACGCTCAACTCCGTTCCCAGGCCGAAGGGCGTGATCGTCGATTCTACCTTCACCGATATGTACTACGCCTTCTATTCCTACGAGGCGGACGACTTCCGGCTGGTCGGCAACGAGTACAGGAACAACGAGATCTACGCGATCGACCCGCACGACCGTACGACGCGTCTCACCATCGCCTACAACACGGCCGTCGGAACACGCGTCAAGCATGGCATCATCACCTCGCGCGAGGTGAAGGATTCCGTGATCATGGGCAATGTCAGCGCCGACAACCACGGCTCCGGCTTCATGCTGGACCGCATGAGCGACGACAACATCGTCGCCTTCAATCTCGGCTTCCGTAACGGGGCGGACGGCCTGACCGTCTACGAGAGCAGTTGCAATTTGCTCTACCGCAACACCTTCCTGCGCAACGGCCGCGACGGGGTGAAGCTGCGCAACAGCTGGGATCTGCTGGTCTCGCAGAACCAGATCGAGGACAATCACGGCTTCGGCCTGAACCTCTATTCGTCGCGCATCGAGGATACGCCCGAGGCGGCGCATCGCGATTTCAAGCTCGATCCCTATGTGCAATACGCCAACGCGACCGCGCTCAACAACGTGCTGAACGGCAACGGCAAATCCGCGCTGCGCGGCGCGGACACGGCGGCGCTGATCATGGCCGGCAACCGCATGTCGGCCGACCCGAAAGGCCTGTTCCGGCAGTCGGACTTCCAGCGCATCGGACCATCGCTGATGTCGTTGGCGGGATCGGGCGCGGCGCTGCGCGACACCTGCCAGCCGGCCAGGCCGCCGGTGAAGTGCCGTTTCCTCGACGAAGGCTATTTCGGAGACGACGTCGTCGGCGCTCTCGACCGCGAGACCGCAGCTTCGCAGTGCGTCAAGGCCGTCAATTGAAATGCTCTAGGAGAACGGAAACACCGCCAGGGCGTGACCGAAAAGGGCCAGTTTGAAGACGACAGCCGTCGCCGCCAGAAGGTAGCGCATCGAGATAATCCCAAGCTTCCGCGCGGCCACATTTCGCGGCAATCCTTGAACAGGTTGCTTAGCGGGTCTCTCGCTTTTTAATTTTTGGCCATCTTTCGTGAACGCTTATGCGCCTCGTTACCGCTTGGTGAACGCGCGGCGCGAAATGCCGTAAATCCGGCGGCCGACGCCGAGTTCGCGGTACCCGCAGGCGGTCTCAGATGTGGAGCGGGTGCCCGAGTGCGCCGAGTGCCGCCTCCAGAAACGCCTCGCCCTGCGTCGGATGGGCGTGGATGGTGCCGGCAATGTCTTCCAGGCGGGCGCCCATCTCCAGCGCCAGCCCGAACGCCGCAGCCAATTCGGAGACGCCGTTGCCGACCGCCTGGATGCCGAGCACCAGATGGTTGTCGGCGCGCGCCACGACACGCACGAAGCCGGCTTCGCCCAGCATCGTCATCGCCCGCCCGTTGGCGCGGAAGGGAAACTGCCCGATCTTCACTTCGCCGGCGGCGCGCCGCGCCTCGTCCGGCGACATTCCTGCCGACACGATCTCCGGATCGGTGAAGCAGACGGCGGGGATGCAGCGCTTGTCCCAGCTGCGCTTGTGGCCGGCGACGATCTCCGCGACCATCTCGCCCTGCGCCATCGCGCGGTGCGCCAGCATCGGCTCGCCGGTGACGTCGCCGATGGCGTAGACGCCGCGCATCGAGGTGCGGCACCGCTCGTCTATGCGGATGAATT
>JAEUMA010000529.1 GCA_016793565.1 Rhizobiaceae bacterium | reverse complement strand
TCCTCCACCTTGGCAGAAGGATCGACGAAGGCATGGGGCGACACGCCCGTCTCACCTGTGACCGGTGCCGGCCGAACGGCGGTGGGATAAAGCAGCCGCGCTACCTGTGCGAATGCGAACTGCGGTCGATTGATGACCAGCGTCGCCACGCCCGCCGGCACCTCGGCGACCACATCGGGCGTGCAGAGAACCGCCGCCGCGTCCAGATCGCGCAGCATGCCGGCGTTGCGTTTGCCCTCGATGAACACCAGCGCATCCGGCCCGCCTGCCGTGGCGGGCGCGAGCCGTGCGATCTCGGTCTCGGAATAAGCCGGATTCTGGAGCTTGGCGCCGGTCAGGGTCGCGATTTCACTCGCCGTATAGCGGCGCGCAGGCGCGAAGAAGACCGGGTCTGTCATTCAAACCTGCGCCTGCCGGAACTCTAGCCCAAAGCCCCGCCCGTATCGGTTAGAACCGCGTGGAAATACCGAAGTTGAAGTTCTGGACGTCGTCCGTATCTTCCTTCACGACCGGAACGGCATAGTCGACGCGAAGCGGGCCGAAGGGCGACGCCCAGATCAGGCCGGCGCCGAGCGATGCCCGCCAAGACATACCAACGGAAGCATTCGCCTCGGGCATGTCGTTGCCGTAAAGGGTTGCAGCGTCGGCAAACACCGCCCCACGCAAACCGAAACTCTCCGGCAGCAGAGGGATGGGGAACTGCGCTTCGGCGGAAGCATTGAAATAGGTGGTGCCGCCGAGATGGTCGCCGGTGGTCGTGTCGACCGGGCCGATACCGCCATATTCGAAGCCGCGGATCATGCGATCGTTGTTCATGAACATGTCGAACACGCGCAGGCCGCCATTGCCGCTGTCTTCGTCGCCGTAGCCGAGGATGTAGCCGGCGCCGCCACTGAGCAGTCCGACCACGTCGAACTCCTCCGACAGCGTCTGGTAGTAGGACGTACGGCCGGTGAACTTCACAAAGTGCGCGTCGCCGCCTAGACCGGCAACTTCCGTCGTGAAGTTGCCGTAAATGCCGCTGTGCGGATTCTTCAAATTGTCGATCGTGTTGTAGATCAGAGCGCCCGAAACCGACGACTTGATCCACGGGCTGTTCTCGATGCCGTCGACGATGGCCTCGGAGATGTTGCAGCCCGAGTCCGGCACGCCGTTGTTGTCGCTGTCGCAGCCGTCCGTGTAGCTGTAATCCTCATGCGAATAGTTGTAGGCCAGCTGCGCCGTGATGGAATCCGTGATCGGCAGGCCAAAGCGAACCGTCGCGCCCGTCGTTTCGCTGTCGTAATTGTCGAACTCGCGCGTCTGCCGGATGATGTCGATGCCCGCCGAGATGCGCCGGCCCAAGAAATAGGGCTCGGTGAACGACAGCGTGAAATCGCGCGAATTCTCGCCACCGCCCGCCGCGAAGCGGATGTACTGGCCACGGCCGAGGAAGTTGCGCTCCGTGATCGAGCCTTCCACCGAAGCGCCAGCGGTCTCGCCGCCGGTCGTATAGCCGCCGCCGATCGAGAATTCGCCCGTCGGCTTCTCCTGCACGTCGACGATCAGGATGACCTGGTCGGGTTCGCTGCCCGGAGCGGTGGAAACGTTCACGCTCTCGAAATAGCCCAGGCCTTCCAGCTTGCGCTTCGCGCGCTGGATCAGGACCTGATTGAAGGCGTCGCCCTCGCTGACGTCGAACTCCCGGCGCACCACGTAGTCGCGCGTGCGCTCGTTGCCGCGAATTTCGATTCTCTCGATGTAGGCGCGCTGCCCCTGGTCGATCGTATAGACGACGGAGATCGTGTTGTTCTCGAGATTGCGGTCGCCGCGCGGCGTCACCTGCGAGAAAGGATACCCGAGGCCCGCCATTCTCTCGGTCAGCGCGATCAGCGTGTCCTCGACGTCCTTGGCGCTGTAGGTCGAGCCGCTCTTCGTTTCGACCAACGGGTAAAGCGAATTGACCTCGACCCCTTCAACCGTGTTGTCGATCGAGATGTCGCCAAACTTGTAGCGCTGACCCTCGTCCACCGTGATGGTGATCGTATACTCGTTGGCGGCCTCATTGAGCTCGCCATAGGCCGACACCACCTGGAAGTCGGCATAACCGTGATTGAAATAGAAACGGCGCAGCTGCTCCTCGTCGGCGCGCAGACGCTCTTCGTCGTAGATGTCGTCGCGGAACAGGAACGACAGGAAGTTCGACTTCTTGGTCGCGATCACATCCGACAGGCGGTAGTCGCTGAACGCCTCGTTGCCGACGAAATTGATCGCCGCGATCTTGGTACGGCCGCCCTCGTTGATCTCGAAGACCACGTTGACGCGGTTTTCGCCGAGGTCGATGGTGCGGCTGGTGACGGTCGCGTCGTCACGCCCGACACGCTTGTAGGCTTCGTCGATGGCCTGCACGTCCGAGTCCATCGTCGCAGCCGAGAAGGTGCCCCTCGGCTTCAGCTGGACGATGTTGGCGAGCTGCGAATCCTTGAGCTTTTTGTTGCCCTGGAACAGCACCTGGTTGACGACCTGGTACTCCTGGACCTGCACGACGAGCGAGGAGCCTACCTGATTGATGCTGACGTCGGAGAACAGCCCTGTCCCGAACAGACGTTTCACGGCCTCGTCGATGTCGTCGCTGGAGAAATTCTGGCCAGGACTA
>JAEUMA010000517.1 GCA_016793565.1 Rhizobiaceae bacterium | reverse complement strand
TGGCGATCGGCCCGGAATGGGCATAGGTCGCCAGCCCCTGCGGCAGCACCGTCACGCCGAAGCCGGCAGCCACCATCTCGCGCGCCACCTCGTTGCTCTGGACATGGTAGCGGATACGAAGATGCTGATTGAGGTCGGCCGCGGCGCGGCGAAGCTGGTTCATCACCGAACTGCTCTCAACCACGCCGACAAGATCGGTCGAGAGGATTTCGGCGAAGGCCAGGGTCTTGCGCGTCGCCAGAGGGTGGGCGGCCGGTAGCACCACGACCAGTTCGTCATGACGGTAGGCGTATGACGCGACGTCGGCCGGCACTTCCGGCGGCGTAGCATAGACTCCGATATCGGCGGTCCCCGTAGCCACCGCATGCACCACCTCCGAGCTCAGTTGCTCGCGCACGTCGAGATCAATGCGCGGATACATCGCCGCGAAATCCTTGAGTTCGACGGCGAGAAAGCCGGCAAGCGCGGAGGGTACCGCGCTGATGCGCACATGGCCCTTGGCGCCCTGCGCGAACTCGCTGAGATCGGTGCGGATGCCCTCCACCAGCTGGAATATCTGGCGCGCATGGTCGGCCAAGGCTTCGCCCACGGGCGTCGGGATCGTTCCCTTGGCGTTGCGATAGAGCAGCTTGACGTCGAAAAGGTACTCCAGGTCCTGGATGCGCTTGGTCACCGCCGAAGGCGTTATGCTCTCACGTTCGGCCGCGCGGCCGATGCTCTTCTCCTCGCAGACCGTCAGGAACAGTCTAAGACTGAGCAGATCCAGCTTCGATATCGTTTTCTTGAGCGGCGGCGCGACCATACCGCGTCACTTTCCTCATTGCAGGCTTCGCAGGATAGCGTCCGCGCCCTTTTCCGCAATCATGTAGGTGGCGGCCATCGTGTTGGCCGACGGCATGGTCGGCATGATCGATGCGTCGATGACGCGCAAGCCGTCTACGCCGTGGACCCGCAGCCGATCGTCGACCACCGAACGGCGGTCGTCCGCGGGACCCATCCGGCATGATCCCATGAGATGGAACACGGTCGACCCCTTGCGCCGCGCGAAGTCCAGGATCTCGTCGTCGCCGGCAATTTCCGGGCCGGGGCTCTCGCGCCGGACGAAATACGGCCTAAGCGGCTCTGTTTCCAGCAGACGGCCCGCCAGCCTGATCCCGTCGACGATGGTCCGCCTGTCGATTTCGGCGCTGAGGTAGTTGGGCTGGATCGCCGGATGCTCCCTCGGATCGCGGGAACGCGCGCGCACGAAGCCGGTGCTCTCGGGCCGTTGCTGCCAGACACCGCATGTCATGCCGTCGAAACTGTCGAGCAGGCCGGCCACACCTTCCCTGTAGCTGGCAGGCGTGAAGGTCATCTGCAAGTCCGGCACCGACGATGCCGGGTCCGACTTCCAGAACACATGGGCCAGCGATGGACTGACGGAGAGAACGTTCGGGCGCCCCAGGGCCCACCGCACCGCCTGCCCGACGAGCGGAAGGCCGGTGACCATGCGGTTGATGGTCCGCACGCCCTTTACCCGCGCCACGACACGGATAGCCCAATGATCGCGCAGGTTCTCGCCCACGCCGTCGAGAACGGCGACCGGCTCGACGCCGAGTTGTTGGAGAAGGGCCGCCGGGCCGATGCCCGACACCTGCAGCAGCTTGGGACTGTTGATCGCTCCAGCCGCGACGATCACCTCGCGAGCGGCGGCCAGTCGCTGGCGGCTGCCGTCCGGCCGCAGCAGCGAAACACCGGTCGCTCGTTTGCCGGCAAATTGGATAGCGGACACTTGCGCGTCGGTGAACAGCACAAGGTTCGGCCGTTTGAGCGCCGACTTCAGAAAGGCGCGCGCCGAACTGTAGCGCAGGCCCTTGTGGATCACGCGTTGGTAGTAGCCGACCCCGGCCTGCCCGGCCCCGTTATAGTCCGCATTGAAGGGAATTCCCTCGCTCTCGGCGCCTGCCACAAACGCGGCGCAAAGCGGATGCCGCCAGTCGAGATCGGTCACCGGAAGCGCACCGGCGCGCCCGCGAAGCCGCTCGTCGCCCGCTCCGATCCGGCGCTCGGTGCGCTTAAAGAAGGGCAGGACATCCTCGTAGCTCCAGCCCCGGTTTCCCATCTGCGCCCAGGCGTCGTAGTCGGCCGCCTGGCCGCGATTGTAGACCAGCCCGTTGATGGAACTGGAGCCGCCAAGCGTGTGCCCCTGCGTCGTCGCGATGCGGCGGCCGGCACTCCCTGCCGAAGGCTCGGTCTCGAAACGCCAGGTGTAGGCGGGATTGAACAGCGTCTTGATGTAGCCGGCGGGAAGGTGGATGAACGGATGGCTGTCGCGTGGCCCGGCCTCGATCACGCAGACGGAATTCGCGGGATTCTCGGAAAGCCGGTCGGCCAGCAGGCAGCCTGCTGTGCCGGCACCCACGATGATGAAGTCGAAACGTCCCGCAACCTCGGGCATGACACCTCCTCCCGTGGCGACCTGCCAGGGCATCGGCCAATTTCACGTCCTTTGCCAAGATCGTTTGGCTATATCCGTATTTCGCGGCGCGTCGGATTGGCCGACGGTCAACCGGCAGCCGGAACCGACGGCCTGATGACGATCACCTTGGGCTCGGTGTATTCCTCGATCGCAAAGCGCACGCCTTCGCGTCCGAAGCCCGAGGTTCCCGTCCCGCCATACGGCATGTGATCGACCCGCCACGTACCCGGACCGTTGATGATCACGCCGCCGGCCCTGATCTCGTCCGCCATCCGCATGGCCGTATCGATATTGGACGTATAGATGCCGTGGTGAATGGCGCCGCTGACGGCGTTCATCTCGGCGATCGCCTCGTCCACGCCGTCGACGGCGGCGACTGCGACGACCGGCCCGAACACCTCGTTGCGCATGATCATCATTGCGCCCGTCGCGCCGGTGATCACCGTCGGCGCGACATAGGCGCCGTCCCGTTCGCCGCCGCACGCAACAGCCGCGCCGCGGGATACCGCGTCCACGATGAGGCTCTCCACGCGCCTGGCGGCGGCCTCGTCCACCATCGGTCCGATAGCTGCCGGGCCGTCCGGCCGCATCTGCTTGACGCGCGAAACGAAGGCTTCCACGAATTCCGCGTGGCGCGACCGCTCGACATAGATGCGCTGGACGGAGATGCAGGACTGTCCGGAGCGGACGAAGCCGCCGGCAGCGCATTCCTGGGCCGCCAGCGCGACATTGCCGTCCGCCGCCACGAAGACGGCGCCCACGCCGCCCAACTCGAGGTGCACGCGCTTCAG
>JAEUMA010000511.1 GCA_016793565.1 Rhizobiaceae bacterium | reverse complement strand
CTATGACGCCGCCCGGCTGGGCCGCTTCGCGCGCATCGGCCTCGGCTTCCAACTGGCGGCGGAGCACCCCCTGGGCATCGGCCCGCTGGCTTTCGGCCACATCTTCGGCGAGGACACCCACAACATCTGGCTGAAGGCGCTACTGGACTATTCTTGGCTGGGCTTCGCTTCCTACGTGCTTCTGGTTGTCTGGACGCTGGGCGCGGGCTTCCGCATCCTCTTTCGCGACAGGCCGTGGCAGCCCTACCTCCTGTGCGCCTATGTGGTTTTCATCGGCCATGTCGGGTTGGGTGCCGTGATCGACACTGACCATTGGCGGCATTTTTATCTGCTGCTCGGCCTGGTCTGGGGCGCAATCGCCCTGGAAGCGCGTCACCAGCATGGGCAACGTAGTCGGCTGGCCGAATCGGTGCGCGCGTAAGCGCCCAACTGGTGCAGATCGGATCGCCCGTGGCCGCAAAAGTATAGCGGACGCTCCTTCCGCAGCTCTATCGTGACCGCCCAGCCACCCGGAACGGTTCGCATGCGGCTCAAATCTCCCAATCGGCTTCCCGACATGGTTCGGCATGTCGTGGTGCTTGTAATGGTCGCCATCGCTTCTTTGACGCTGGCGGGTTGCATTGGGAGTTCATCGAAGGAATTGGCTGCGCTGGGGGCAACGGTTACCGCCACCGAGGTCGATTTTGTCGAACTCTATGCCTACGCCGGTCGCGCGAAAGCTGCCTACTCGGCTGAATCCGAGATACGGCGTGCATATCCTTCGACGGTGACTGTGAACTCGCCTGGCGATACGGGCGCGCAGTATTTCGTGGAGCGCGATGACCAGGCACGCACGCAGTACGTTTCCGTTCGAGGCACCGCAAACAAGAAAAATGTCGCCGAGGACATGGAAATCGCACTTCGCGAGGATTCTGCGATCGACATTCCCGTGCATTCCGGCTTCGACGCCACGGCCGAAACCCTTTACGCCGACATGAAGCCGCACCTGCGAAACGGCTACAAGACCTATGTCACGGGGCACTCGCTCGGCGGAGCCATCGCGGCGCTACTTGCCATCTATATGGTCGAAGACGGCCACAACGTGGTCCGCGTCGTTACCTTCGGCCAGCCTAAATTTACCACGAGCGCCGGGGCAAAGCGGCTCGGCTTCCTTGCCCTCACTCGCGTCGTCGACGAGAATGACATGGTGCCGATGCTGCCGCCGATCACGACCCACGACAAGACCCATGGCGCCTATGAACATGTCGGTCCGGAGGTGATTCTGCTCGAGGGTCCTCACTACGTGTTCCTCGCCGACCACGATGCGGAGAGGCTTTCGGTCAATGAGTTCTGGAGATCGGTGAGCTTCGCAAGCCTTACCGATCACCACATGGACAAATATCTTGGCAGGCTGTCCAGCAAGTCGGCGGGCGGCGTTGAGGTGCCCTATAACAGGCGTGAAAAATATGTCGCTGCCAAGCCCGCCTCGCAAACCGAGACGGCCAGACAGTGACCGCATGTTCACAGGACGGACGCTTTTGCAGGCGCCAGCGAATTAGCGCTTGCACCCGCGCACCTTAGTATATAGGGCTTCCGGCGGTTCGGAGCGTAGCGCAGCCCGGTAGCGCACTTGACTGGGGGTCAAGGGGTCGTGGGTTCGAATCCCGCCGCTCCGACCATTGAATGCCGGCCAAGCAAAGGCACTCTTTCTTTCAGTCGGCGGAGCATGCGGGCCGACAGGACCGGCCGGATGCGATGCCGAAAACCGTCGGCAGATATGAACGACGCACGTTCTCCGGGCCGGTTATCCAGCGGTCGCCGGAATGAGTTCGAACGGTCGTCGAAACCGGATGCGGCAACCGAAGTCTAGCCGCGGGAGCCCTTGCCCAACTTAGGCTTGCGTAACACCTCGCCGGCACTCTGTGCCTCCAACGCAAGCCTCGCTGCCTTGAGCCGAGCCGTCTTTGCCTCGCGTGCGGCAGTCTCCTCGTGGAAGAGTTGGCGCGCTGCGCGGGTGGTGGCATCCGCCTTGCTCTCGGCCGTCTTCTTTTCCCAGCCTTTCAGTTTCATCGACATCGCAACATCTCCAAAAACAAAAAGGCCGGGCGAAAGCCCGACCTCCTCACTCGTCGTATGGCTGCCGGTACATCCGCGGTCAGCGCATCGACAATTCCTTGGCCTAGGCGGCCTGCAGGCTCTCGGCGGCAATCTTGCCGCTGCGGCGATCCTCGACCGCCTCGAAGGACACCTTCTGACCCTCGACCAGCGAACGAAGGCCGGCGCGCTCCACCGCACTGACGTGAACGAACACATCCTTGCTGCCGTCGTCAGGCTGAATGAAGCCAAAGCCCTTGGTGGTATTGAAGAATTTTACAGTACCAGTGGTCATCGCGTTCTCCATCGAAGCGAAATGTTATGAGCAACCGGCCCCGACAGGGACAGGCTACGGTTCAATCGATTTTGAGGGAAGATCGCGGGCGCTTCAGCGCAATAAAGACGATGTGCAGACAAGATCGATGTGCAATATTTAGAAGATGCTGGCTCAAAATGCAAGCGCTGCCGGAATTTCTTTTTCTGCGGCGGCATTTTCAGCGAGCCGACCCGCTTTTTTCTCGGCACCTCAGCGGATTTTTTACGGCTTCGAGAGCAGGTCTGCTATCGGCCCGCAGCCGACTACCGTCGACGGCCAGGTAACGCCCGCGGCTTGTGTTCGCCGCTCTCTCACAAGCGTTCGATAGCGAGCGCGATGCCCTGCCCGCCGCCGATACACATGGTGACCAGGCCGTAGCGGCGGCCGGTGCGCTGCAGGTAGTAAAGAGCCTTCACCGTAAGGATGGCTCCCGTTGCCCCAACCGGGTGGCCGAGGGCGATCGCGCCGCCATCGGGATTGACCTTTTCCGGGTCGAGCCCGAGTTCGCGGCTGACCGCGAGTGCCTGCGAGGCGAAGGCCTCGTTGGATTCGATCACGTCGAAATCGGCGAGTTTCAGCCCCGAGCGGGCAAGCAACGCCCGCACCGCCGGGATCGGGCCTATGCCCATGAGGCCGGGCTCGACGCCCGAATGCGCATAGGCAACAACGCGGGCCGCGGGCTTCGCGCCGCTC
>JAEUMA010000507.1 GCA_016793565.1 Rhizobiaceae bacterium | reverse complement strand
TCGACGGCGACGACGACTGGGTGCGGGTGTCGCTGGAGGCCGGCGTGACCTACCGGATCGACCTCCGCGGCGCCGGCTCCGGAGCAGGAACCGTCGCCGATCCGCTGCTCAGCATCCACGACCAGAACGGCACCGTGGTCGCCCTCAACGACGACGGCGGCGCGGGCCTCGACTCGCAGCTGTTCTTCACTCCGAGCAGCAGCGGCGACTATTATCTTTCGGCCACCTCGTTTCGCAGTTCCGACCTCGGCTCCTATGAACTGTCTATCGACATGCTGGGCGGCGGCGACATTGCCGGCAACCTACGCACCTCCGCGCAGATTCAGCCGGACCAGACGTTCGAGAGCAGCCTCGACTATCTCGGCGACACCGATTGGATCGCCTTCTTCGGCTTCGCCGGCGAGCAGTTCCAGGTCGACCTGAACGGCGCCGGCGGCGATCCGCTAGGCGACCCGCTGCTGCGGGTCTACGACGCCTCGGGCCTCCAGATGGCGATGGACGACGACAGCGGGCCGGGGCTGGCTTCCAGCCTTTTGTTCAACGTGCCGACCACCGGCTGGTACTACTTCTCGGCCGAGGCCTACGCCCATTCGCGCACCGGCGACTATGCGCTTTCGGTCACTACGACCGGGTTCGACGTGCCCGGCAATTTCGACACGCCCTACGCCATCCAGCCGGGCCAGTTCGTGGAGAGCGCGCTGGACATGCCCGGCGACCGCGACTGGTTCATCTTCGACGTGGTGGCGGGTGGCCAGTACACGATTTCGGCCAACAATGCTGGCGGTCCGGACGGCCTCTCCGACCCGCTGCTGCTGATCTTCGATTCCACCGGTGCGCCGGTCGCCTACAACGACGATAGCGGCGGCTCGCTGGACGCGCGCATCGACTACGATTCGCCGTTTACCGAAAGGCTCTACATCTCGGTGCAGTCCTATGCCGATCTGGGCGCCGGAGGCTATTTCCTCAGCGTCGTCTGACCGGCCGGGCCGTCAGCGCAGGACGCCGGCGATCGCCGCCGCCAGCCGGTCGAGCGCGTCCTCGCGAAGGCCGGCGACGTTGATGCGGCTGTCGCCGACCATGTAGACGGCGTGCTCCTCGCGCAGCCGCTCCACCTGCTGCGGCGTCAGGCCAAGCCGCGAGAACATACCGCGATGCCGCGTTATGAAGTCGAAGCGGTCGGAATTGGTGTGGCGGCGCAACGCATCGGCCAGTCCCTCGCGCAGCGCCATCATGCGCTGGCGCATGGCGTCAAGCTCCGTCCGCCACTCGGCGCGCAGTGCCTCGTCCTCCAGGATGATGCGGACGGTCGCGGCGCCGTGGTCCGGCGGCATCGAATAGATGCCGCGTGCGACCGACGCGATCTGCCCTGCCGCGATATCAGCCTCGGCGGGGTTCCGCGCCAGGATGAAGGCTATTCCCACGCGGTCGCGATAGACCGAGAAATTCTTCGAGCAGCTCGCCGCCACCAGCATTTCCGGCACGCGGGAAGCGAGCAGCCGCACGCCGTAGGCATCCTCGTCGAGCCCGTCGCCGAAACCCTGATAGGCAAGGTCGACGAAGGGGATAAGCCCGCGAGCGGCGACGAGGTCTGCCACCGCTTGCCACTGCGCAGCGTTGAGATCGGCGCCGGTCGGGTTGTGGCAGCAGCCATGCAGCAGGACGATGTCGCCGGCCGGCGCTTCGGCCAGCGCGGGCATCATCGCATCGAAGGTGACTTCGCCGGTCGCCGCGTCGAAATAGGGATAGGGCCGCGTCTTCAGGCCGGCCGCCTCCAGCAGCGGAACATGGTTCGGCCAAGTAGGATCGGAGAGCCAGATAGTCGCGCCCGGCTTGGCGCGGCGGATCAGTTCGGCGATCAGGCGCAACGCGCCGGAACCGCCCGGAGCCTGGCAGCCGCGAATGCGGGAGAGATCGGCGTTTTCGCCGAAGACCAGCCTTGCCATGGCGGCGTTGAACGCGAGGTCGCCAGCCATGCCGAGATAGGATTTGGTATCCTGCGTCTCGTGCAGGCGCTTTTCCGCCTTCCGCACCGCGCCGATGATCGGCGTGCGCCCGGCGGAGTCCTTGTAGACGCCGACGCCGAGGTCGAGTTTGTTCGCGCGCGGATCGTCGCGAAACATGCCGATCAGGGCGATGA
>JAEUMA010000476.1 GCA_016793565.1 Rhizobiaceae bacterium | reverse complement strand
GAGACCAACGCCAGCGTCAGCTTCAGCCGGCGCTCGCGATCGTCGAAGAACAGCATCAGCGCGCCGGTGACCAGCGGGATGAGGATCGGCGCGATGACCAAATGATCGGGCGCTGGGCTCAACGTCAGCCCTCCCGGCCGTCGACATGGTCGCTGCCGGTCAGGCCGCGCGATACGATGAGCACGACGAGAAACAGCGCCGTCGTCGCAAAACCGATGACGATGGCGGTCAGCACCAGCGCTTGCGGCAACGGGTCGGTATAGGCCGTCACGTCGACCGTTCCGCCCCCTTCGAGGACGGGCGGGGCATTTACGCGCAGGCGACCCATGCTGAAGATGAACAGGTTGACGGCGTAGGAGAGCAGCGCCAGCCCGATGACGAGCTGGTAGGTGCGCGGGCGCAGGATCAGCCACACGCCGGACGCTGTCAGGATGCCGATGGCGGCGGCGACGACGAGTTCCATCAGCCCTGCCCCCCGTCTGCCTGCCGTGGCCGGGCGCGAACGCGCAGCGACTGGTGCGCGATGGCGATCAGCATCAGCACGGTAGCGCCCACCACCAGGCTGAAGACGCCGAGGTCGAACAGCATCGCCGACGCGGTCGGCATTTTCCCAATGAAAGGCAGTTCCGTGTACTGGAAGTAGGAGGTTAGGAACGGATAGCCGAACAGGAACGAACCCAGGCCGGTGAGGACGGCGACCAGCAACCCCGATCCGATCCAGCGTACAGGCAGGATGCGCAGCCGTTCCTCCACCCAGCGCGCCCCGCCGGCCAGGTATTGCAGCAGGAAACCGATCGCCATCGCGACGCCGGCCGCGAAGCCGCCGCCCGGCAGGTCGTGGCCGCGGATGAACAGATAGGCCGCCAGCAGCACCACGACCGGAAACATCCACCGCATGATGACGGAGGGCACCAGCAGATAGTCCTTCAGCGTTTCACCGACTTCGCGGTCGCGGCGCAGGTCGTCGAACTGATCCTGCTCACGCTGCTGATAGGGCGTCTCGGCGGTGTCCTCGGCCGGGCGGAACCGGCGCAGCAGAGCAAAGACGGTGAGGCCGACGACCGCCAGCACGACGATCTCGCCCATCGTGTCAAAGCCGCGGAAGTCGACCAGGATGACGTTGACCACATTGGTGCCGCCGCCTTGCGAATAGGCGTGTTCGAGGTAGAAGTCGCCGACCGAGGGCGGCCGCGGCGTCAGCATGGTGAAATAGGCAAGCACGGCCGCGCCGAGGCCCGAACCGGCCGCCAGGAAGAAGTCGCGATGCCGCCTGAGCCGGGTGGTCTGGTCCACCGCCGCCCGCGCCTCTTCGCGCTTGGGCAGCCAGCGCAGCCCGAGCAGGATCAGCACGGTGGTGACGATCTCCACCAGAAGCTGCGTGACCGCGAGGTCGGGGGCGGACAGCCAGACGAAGGATAGGCAGGTTGCGAGGCCGGTGCCGCTCATCAGGATCAGCGCCGCCAGCCGGTGGTACTTCGCCTGATAGGCGGCGCTCACCGCGCAGAACGCGCCGATCGCCCACAGTGCGCCGAGAACCGGATCCAGCCCGTGCACGGTGAGCGCCGGCAGGACATCGCGGGTGCCCCACATGGCCCACACGCCGGCGAGCAGCGCCGTCAGCACCAGCAGACGCATTTGCGGCTGCAGCTTGCGGGTCGCGAGCACCCCCTCCACGGCACGGGCCCAGCGCCAGCTGACGGTGACAAGTACGCGCTCGAAGATGCGCTGGCCCTGCAGGCGCCGGAAATAGGGCGGTCCCTCCTCGCATGTGCGCAGATAGTTGCGCAGCGCCCAGTACAGCGCGAACCCGGCCACCATGGCGATGGTGCTCATCAGCAGCGGAATGTTGAAGCCGTGCCAGACCGACAGGCTGTAGGTCGGCGTCTGTTCGCCGAGCACCGAGACCACAGCGGTGTGCAGGAACGGCCCCACGCTGAGGCCCGGGATAACACCGACAATGACGCAGGCGATGACGAGCAGTTCGATCGGCCGCCGCATCAGCGCCGGCGGCTCATGCGGCTGCTTCGGCAGGTTCGCGGCTTTCGGACCGAAGAACACGTTGTGGATGAAGCGCACCGAATAGGCGACGGCGAAGGCGCCCGCGAGTGTGGCGACATAGGGCGCGCTGCTGTCGAGGAAGGAGCGCTGATGTTCCTCGAGCGCCTGCGCGAAGAACATTTCCTTGGACAGGAAACCGTTGAGCAACGGCACGCCGGCCATCGCCGCGCTTGCGATGATGGCCAGCGTCGCAGTGTAGGGCATCGCCGTGAACAGGCCGCTCAATCGTCGCATGTCGCGCGTGCCGGTTTCGTGGTCGATGATGCCGGCGGCCATGAACAGCGAGGCCTTGAACGTGGCGTGGTTCATCATGTGGAAGATCGCCGCCACCAACGAGAGCGGGCTTCCGAAGCTCAGCAGCGCCGTGATCAGCCCCAGATGGCTGATCGTTGAATAGGCGAGCAGACCCTTCAGGTCCTGCTGGAAGATGGCGAAATAGGCTCCGAGCAGCAGCGTCGTGAGGCCGGCGATCCCGACGATCGTGAACCATTCCGGCGTGCCCGAGAGCACCGGCCAGAAGCGCGTGAGCAGGAACACGCCGGCTTTCACCATCGTTGCCGAATGCAGATAGGCCGACACCGGCGTGGGTGCGGCCATGGCATTGGGGAGCCAGAAGTGGAACGGAAACTGCGCGCTCTTGGTCAGCGCGCCGGCCAGAATGAGCAGCAGGGTCGGTACGTAGAGCGCGTGGGAGCGGATGATGTCGCCGGCCGCCAGCACGGCGTCGAGGTCGTAGCTGCCGGCCATCTGGCCGAGCAGGATCATGCCGAGCAGAAGGCACAGGCCGCCCGTTCCCGTGATGGTGAGCGCAATACGGGCGCCATCGCGGGCTGCCTGATTGTGGTGCCAGTAGCCGATCAGCAGGAAGGAGAAGACGCTGGTCAGCTCCCAGAAAACCGCGAGCATAATGAGGTGGCCGGACACGACCAGCCCCAGCATTGCGCCCATGAAGGCGAGCAGCAGCGCGTAGAAGCGCGAGACCGGATCGTCTGGGGACATGTAATAGCGGGCATAGATGACGACGAGAAAGCCGATGCCCGTGATCAGCACCGAGAACAGCCAGGCGAACCCGTCCATGCGCAGGGTTACGGAGAGGCCGAGCGCGGGCACCCATTCGATCGTCCGCTTCACCACGTCGCCATTTTCCACCGCCGGATACAGGAACACGACGATGAGAAGGGCGCAGAGCGTCACCGAGCCGCCGAGCCAGGCTTCGATGTTGCGCGCACGCGGCGACGGCAGCAGAGCGAGGATCGAGCCCAGGAACGGAATGGCCACCAGAAGCGGAAGAAAGTCGCTGGCCTCCATGTGCTGGCATCTCTCCTGGGGCTGGGCGGCGCGCGGCCGAGTCAGTGCTCATTAGCATCCGTCGCGCAGTTTTCCATACCTTATGACCGCAGGCGAAGCCGTTTGTGCGCCTGCGTCCATCTGGCCGGGGAAGGGCCGGCCATGGCGGCCGGATATGGCGATCAGCCTGGACGGTAGACCCGTTCCGCAGTTCGCGCGAAGATGTCGGCTTCGACCGCCGGGCCGTGCCTGGCCGCGGCGGCGCTGTGCACGGCGACCAGCTCGGCATAGCTGGTCCACAGCTTCTCGATCGGGAAGTTGGACCCGAACATCAGCCTGTCGCTGCCCAGGATCGCGATGGCCGCGTCGTAGATCGATACGATCAGTGCCACGTCGTTGCGATGCGCGAAGGTGCCGAGCCCGGAGAGCTTGGCGTAGAGATTCGGCGCGCTGGCGAGCACGCGCAGCCCCGCCTTCCACGCCTCTACCGTCGCGGAATCCTCGGCGGTCAGCATGCCGCAATGGGTGAGGATGAAGTCGGTGTCCGGGTTCTCGCCGACGAGCTGTAGCCCGTCCGCCATCTGGGCCGGAAAGAGCTGCAGGTCGAAGGAGAGGCCGTAATCCTTGAGGCGGCGCACATTGGCGCGCACCTTCGGGTCGATCACCTGCTGGGCGGAAGGCGCGAAGCGGAAGGCGGGGGTTTCGTGCCAATGCAGCTGCATGCGCACGCCGCGCAGGAGAGGGTACTTCACAAGCCGGTCGAGCTGCGGCCGCACGTCGTCCACGGTCATGTCGGCGTAGCCGACGATCGCATGCGGCCAGCCCGTGCGTGCGGCAACCTCGCTGACGAACGCTACCTCCTTCTCGAAATCCTGCTTGGCCCAGTTGGTCTGGACGTAGACGCCCTTGCCGACGCCAGAACCCTCCCGGTCGGCCAGGAACTCATTCATCAGATAGTCGCGCCGGATCGCCTCGTAGGGCCCGAAGATGCGCGGCACCATCGGCCCGACCAGCCATGGCTGGTCGGCCTGCCGCCAGATGTGAAAATGCGAATCGATCGTCGTCTGCATCACGATACCTCACGCCAGACTTCGCTTGCCGTCTTCGAGCGCCGGGCGATCGACAGGATGAATTCGGCCACCGACGCTGTACTGGAACCGTCGCCGAGGTCGTCGAGATGGGGCAGAACCGCGCGCAAAGCCGCTGTCCGGGGCTTGAAGCGAGGATCGGCGGCCAGCGGCGTCAGCAGCGACAACCGGAAGGCCCGCGCCTTCAGCCGGCGGAAGGCCTGTTCCATCTCCGCGTGGCCGCCGCGCTCCAGCCCGTCCGACAAAAGCACGACCGCCGCGCCGCGGGCAAAGGCGGCGAAGCGGGGCACCGAAAGCAAGGCGAGCAACGTCGGCCCGATGCGCGTTCCGCCGTCCCAGTCCTCCACCGTCTCGGCGACGCGGGCGAGCGCGCGATCCTGGTCGGCGATCCGCAAGGGCGCGGTGATGCGCGTCAGCCGCGTGCCGAGGGTGAAGACCTCCGCGCGGTCAGCGTGCCGCACCACTGCGTGGGCAAGCTTGAGGTGTTCCTGCGTATGCAGCTTCATCGAACCGGAAATGTCGATCAGCAGGACGATCCGGCGCTGGACCAGCGGCCGGCGGCGCAGCGCTGGGCGCGGGATATCGCCGTCCGCGCGCACGATGGCCCGCAGCGATTTGCGTAGGTCAAGGCCGCCATGCCGGGCCCGCACGTGGCGGAAGGAGCGCCGCCGCGGCATCGCTCCGGCAAAGTCGGCCGCCGGCTCGCCGGAGGCGAATTGCCGGACGGCCAGCCGCTCGGCGGCCGACGCGGTCTCGCCGGCAGCCTCGTGCTTCTCCGGGGCGGGTTGCCGTTCCGGACCGCTGCGATCGTCCTTGATGCGCGTTTCCTCGTCGCTTTCGCCGTCCGCCACGGCATTGCCTTCGCCCCAGAACCAGGCGCGCAGCAGCGTTTCGAATTCGGCATGCCGCTCGGGCCGCGGCGACAGCGTCGCCGATGCCGCCTGGCGTATGTCCTCCATCGAGCGCGGCCCGAGCAGCCTCACCGCCTCCAGGAATGCCACCGTCTGTTCGGGTGCGACCGGAAAACCAGCCGCCCGCAACAGCCCTGCGAAGCCGGCGAGGTGAGCGGCCGCGGCCGGCAGCGTCATGCCAGAGCCTCGTCCAGGATGCGCGGCAGGACCGGTGCCAGATAGGCGAGGTCTTCCTCATCCTTCACCAGCACGCCGATCGCCCGGCGGAAGGCTTCCGGCCACGGGCTCCCGCCCTTCTCCAGCACCGTCGCCGCGTTCGACCATTCGATTGCCTCCGAGATCCCCGGCGGCTTGGCGAGTGGCCGTGCGCGGATGTCCTGCACGGCCTTCGCGACGGCCGTGGCGGTGGCCATCGCGACGTCGCCCGCGCGCGCCATAATGATCTCGGCCTCGCGGGCGGCGTCCGGATAGGCAATCCAGTGATAGACGCAGCGGCGGCGCAGCGCCTCAGCGAGTTCGCGCGTGCGGTTGGAGGTGAGGATCACGATCGGCCGCGTGCGCGCCGCGATCGTGCCGCGTTCGGGGATGGTGATCTGGAAATCCGACAGGAATTCCAGCAGCAGCGCCTCGAATTCGTGGTCGCTGCGGTCGATCTCGTCGATCAGCAGCAACTGCTCGCCCGGTGCAAGCAGGGCCTGAAGCAGGGGCCGCGCGATCAGGAATCGATCGTCGTAGATGTCGATTTCCCGCTCGCCGGCCTGGCGGATGGCCAGCAGCTGGCGCTGGTAGTTCCATTCGTAGAGGGCATGCGCGGCATCGATGCCCTCATAGCATTGCAGGCGCAGAAGATCGCGGCCGAGCACACGCGCCAGCATTTTCGCCGCCTCGGTCTTGCCGACGCCCGGCGCGCCTTCCAGCAGCAGCGGCTTGCCGAGGCGGAGCGCCAGGAACATGGCCGTCGCCAGGCCGTCATCGGCGAGGTAGCGCTCCCCGGCAAGGCCGGCGGCCAGCGCCTCCGGCGACGCGCCGATCGCATCGCTGCCCAGGTTCGACACGCTCAGTTCGCCGCGCGCTGCGCCTTGAGCGCACGCAGCACGCGCTCCGGCGTGATCGGCAGCGTGTCGATGCGCACGCCGACCGCGTCGAAGATCGCATTGGCGATGGCTGGAATCTGCGGGTTGGCGCACATTTCGCCCGGCCCCTTTGCGCCGTACGGGCCATCGGACGATGGCCGTTCCAGCACGATGATCTCGGTATCGGCCAGGTCGCCGGGGCCCGGCATCAGATACTGGTTGAAGTCGGTGCCGCCATGGTCGCGGGCGGGATAGTACGGCTCTGTGGTCTCGTAGAGCGCGTGGCTGATACCCATCCACGATCCGCCGACCAACTGCTGCTCGACCATTTTCGGATTGAGCGCGCGGCCGATCTCGAACACGTTCTTGACGGTCACGACCGTGACCTCGCCGGTTTCGTCATCGACGTCGACCTCGGCCACCGTGCAGGCGTGCGCGTAGCAGGTCGATGGCTTCATCGCGCCGGTCTCGGTCTCCGGATAGGAGCGGGGAACGAGGAACATGCCGCGGCCGGATATCGAGCGGCCGCGCTTGAAATGGGCAGCGAGTGCGGTGTCGAAGATCGAAATGGATTTCTGCGGTGCACCTTTGACGTGAATGGCCCCGGCGCCGTCCGTCTCCAGGTCGCCGGCGTCGACTTCCAGTTCCTCCGCCGCCACTTCCAGCATCACCTGGCGGGC